>JAGGXM010000018.1 GCA_021163045.1 Thermoproteota archaeon
ATATAATGCTATGAAAAAGTTATTAACAAAAATAAGGATTGGTAGTTATCACGTCCTTAACATACCAATAATTTCAACCAGAGCTTTTTCCCCATTTTCTCGCAATTCCTCTGAAATAACATCGTCTGTTGGCATTTCTGTCGATCGTTCTAAGTATAATAACATGCTTTTCGCTATATCCCGTGTGATCATATTGCCAAATTTTATAAGTAATACGAGTACGATAAAGTTCCCGAAATAAATCAAAACGTCTCTTCCTACAGCATTATATGTCATAAAACTATCACTAACAGCTCGTTCAGATATTTCTCTATTTACTGCTAATATGCCAGAAACCAGTGTTGATGTATATGAGACGACCTCTTCATGCTCCTTTTCTGCAGGCACTTTACTTATTTCAAAGCCGGATTTGGTCAGTAATAAAGCTCCGTAGATCTCATTCGGCAGGATGAGGAGTGTTACTGGCATTTTTAATATCGAAAGAGACCAGAATAATAATGTAAAACCTAGAATACCTAGGTTTATGTAAAGAATTTCCCATTTTAGGCTCCTGATAAGCTTGTAGAATATGAGCGGTACAGCGAGCTCAACGAGAATAAGAGAGACCGAGATAAATATAAATACAGCAAAGAATAGTAACCATTTAAATTCAATTGATCGGCTAACCACCTGAAGCATTTCATATATTAAACACAGGAATAATAAAATATAAGACACTAGAGCTACCAGATTAAATTCGAATAATCGTTGATAATTACCAGGTTCACCAATATAAGAGATGCCCTGAAGACATAAAGATACTACATTTATTGTTGCTAAAATTATGGCTACTGCAATGAATTCCCTATTGATTCTTGACGTCCTAGCAAATTCAAGATATAAAAGAAGAATAACAAGACCTGCTATTATGGAGAAATAGGATATCGAACCCATTATTATAGCTATAAGTATACTTGGAGCATTAATGGCTATAAACTCGGATATACCTGCTAAAAAAAAGGAGAGGCCAAAAATTACAGGCAATAATGTAAGTTTTGACTTTATTTTTTTATATCTAATAAAAACATTGTTGGTATACATAAGGCTCGAGATGATTAACAACATACAAGATATTGTGGGGATCCCTATAGCAAACATGCCTAACACGTTGCCCTAAATCTGTGTAAATTATGGAGACCTCCTTTGTTATAAAAATTTTAATATATTTAGATAATATGAACAGAGCTTGCTTTAAATGCTATGTGAACCTGTCTTTCTCTTTGTAAATTTAGATCTAGAAAAGATTTCTTAGTAATTAAGGCGGATATAGGTATCCCTATATCTATTTTCAATTTAACTAGGGCTCCCAGATCTATGTAATCAATAATTTTTCCTAGAAATTTATTCCTAGCACTACTCTCTATTCTAGAGGAGTAAATTGTTATATCCTCCGGTCTTACTGCAACAGTAACTTCGCCTTTATAGTGCCCAGCCACTTCGATTATAACACCATTTATATCAATCTCCGAT
Source organism: Thermoproteota archaeon (assembly GCA_021163045.1). GTDB lineage: Archaea > Asgardarchaeota > Njordarchaeia > Njordarchaeales > Njordarchaeaceae > Njordarchaeum > Njordarchaeum guaymasense. Next base: position 1,510 of record JAGGXM010000018.1, read on the forward strand.
AAGCCATTCCTATATTCCTTAACAGATCCCTTAAATATGTTTTCAAAACCTAAGAATTTAGCAACGTCCTCATTTTTCGGCCTACGAAAAACATCTTCTGGGGGCCCTACCTCGAAAAGCTTTCCGTTAAATATTACGCCAACTCTATCTGAAAGAGAATAAGCCTCAATTTGATCATGTGTAACGTGAATTGTTGTAACACATATTTCTTTATGGATCCTCCGAAGTTCTTCTCTTAATTCCCTACGCATTGGAGCATCTAAGGCGCTTAATGGCTCATCTAATAAAAGGACTTTGGGTTCAATAACGAGCGCTCTAGCTAAAGCTACTCGTTGTTTCTCCCCCCCACTTAAATTTTTAGGCGATCTATCCAAGATATTTTCAATTCTAAGGATCTTAGCGGTTTCTCTAACTAATTGATCTCTTCTCTCTTTTGGAATTTTCTTCGCTTTTAGTCCATACTCTATATTTTCCCTTACAGACATGTGAGGAAATAAAGCATATTCCTGAAAGACAAGACCAATATTTCTCTTTTCTGGTGGGAGATTAGTTACATCAGTACCATCAATTATAATCTTTCCAGAATCTATCTTATGAAGGCCTGCGATACACTCAATAAAAACGGTCTTCCCAGCGCCTGAAGGCCCTAATAGAATAAAATATTCACCTTCATTTACGCTCAAATTAATGTCTTTTAGTTGGAAATTTCCGAACCTTTTACGTAAATTAATAATCTCAATCAACTGATTCCCTCCTCAAGAACCGCAAAAACAGAAATATTCCTAACGTAATTATTAATAATAATGCTGAAATCGGCTTAGATGCACTTAGACCCCAGGTAGTAAATCTTTTGAAGATGATCACCGGCGCAGTATACGGATAATATGCTAGAATTATTACCGCTCCAAACTCAGAAAGCGCTCTTGCCCAACATAGAGTCGCCCCAGTAAATATTCCTCTTATAGCTAAAGAAAAATCGATTGTAAAAAATGCGCGTACAGGAGATGCTCCTAATGATCTTGCAACTTTGAATAAATTTGGATTTATACTCTCAAAAGCTTCTTTTGCAGCCTTAATATATAATGGTGCGCTTACAAAAAGCATCGCTACTATGATTCCATAAATTGTATCAATGAAATATATCCCTAGTTCACTTAATGGTCTCCCAATAATTCCTCGCGGCCCAAATAATGCCAATAAAGCAATGCCAGCGACTGTGTGAGGAATCAGAATCGGAAGGTCGAGAATCGAATCTATAAAATTTTTTCCGTAAAAATCCTTTCTAGCTAATAAATAGGCTAGAGGCGTTCCTAACAGGAATGCGATTATAGTTGCTATTGTTGATGTTAAGAGGCTCAAGTAGATTGATAATATTACCTCCTTATCAGTTGCGGCGCTAATTAGATCCGTAACAGAGGTCGAGAATATCAAATTTAAAATCGGAAAAATCAGCATGAATAAAATTATGGCAGAGGAGAAAATAAAAGAAATTGTAAGAACATCTCTTTTCATCTTGGAATCTCACCTAATTAGCCATTCCATTGAGTAACATAATCCTGAAGTTCTGAGGGAATTGCTTCTATATCATTTGTTAAGGCCGGAGATATCGGCGGTTGTGCAGCTGACGACATTTCTTCTTGCCCCTGATCAGATAATAATAGTTTTATAAATTCTATAGCTAGGTCGACATGCCGTGCATTTTTAGGAATAGTAATGCCATAAAGAATAGGCTCACCAATAACAAGAGTACCATCAGATAAGGTAATATTTACCTGTGAATAATAATCTGCATATTGATACTCCGCAAGATTTATTTCACTTGGTAATTCGACATAGTTTAACTTATGCTGTACTGCCACTGATTTATATTCAAATGCATAGTCTAACTCACCGGCCTCTAATAGAGAAATTAGCTCAACAGATTTAGGTCTCACAATTTCGTGCGAAGAATTCACGATACTCTTGTAGATACCGGAAATATTATAATAGACCTCAGCTAACTTAAGCACTAGAAGAGATCGATAGCCACAAGGATCTGCATCCGGATCTGAGTGCCCTACTGTAACACCAGTTCTATTAATTATTTCGAACCAGTTAGTAGAGTTTATCTTATCATGGTAAGCACTTTGATTAGTATATGCTAAGATCATCTCATTATGAGCAAATATTATATACCAGTCTGTTAGATTCCTGAGAAATAGCAACGTTGTTATGACTTTATAGTCTGCAACGGCCAGGATGTCTGCTGTTCGATTTAATTCTGTTATCTGTTTAGCTGCTGTTCTACTTCCATAAGCTTCTCTAACGACGTCTATGTCCGGGTGCAGGCTTTCGAATGTTTTTTCTAGATTACTAAAAGGGACTTCCAAACTTCCTGCATGGAATATTACTAACCTTTGCTTAGTTGTGAAGAATTGTGGATAATATATATAGACACCAATAAACGACACACAAACGACAGAAATCAGTAAAACAGGCATGAGGACTTTCTTGTCCATATTAGTATCCCCAAATGAAAAAAATCGTTATTCGATATCAGATAACGAATTTTTAATATAAAATTTTTCTTAAAAATATTTAAGACTGATTAGAAGGGCTATAACTAATGAGCAATGATACTCATGAGAATAAGTTATCAAAGATTACACCAAAGATTAGCTTAAGCCTAGAGTTCAAAGGAAAGACCATCCTGGATAAAAAAACTGCTGATGCACTCCTTGTTATACAGAAAAGCGGATCTTTACTCGCAGCATCTAAGGTAACAGGAATACCTTACTCGAGATTATGGGATAGAATAAATAAAATTGAAAGAATTCTTGGTACGGAGATCGTAGAAAGGCGAAGAGGCGGACAAAGAGGGGGTGGAACATTTCTTACTTCTTTTGGTAAAGCTCTCTTGAAACTCTATTTGGAATATATTGAGACTCTTAACATTCCTTCTGATTTTAAAATAGTATCCAACAGATCCAGATTGCCTGATTTTGTTTTTATGGGCAGTCATGATCCTATTTTAGAACAACTTATTCTTCAATATAAGAAGCAATCTAGATACAGCTTTGACATATGTTGGACCGGCTCTTCACTCGGGCTTTTATCGCTATCGTTGGGAGATGCTGATATTGCTGGGTCTCATATTCTTGATCCACAAACAGGAAAATATAACCTACACATACTAAGTAAATATGAATTAAGTGAAGCTTGTAGGGTTATTCGTGGCTTTCAACGTGAAATCGGCATGATATATCATCCAGCTTACGATATCCACTCATTAGAGGATGCAGTAATAAAAAATCTTAGAATGGTTAATAGAAATCCAGGGTCTGGTACTAGGATCCTTATAGATCTCTTCTTAAAGGAATTAGCAGACAAAATGAAAACATCATTCGATCTATTAAGAACTAAAATTAAGGGTTATGGATTTGAAGTAAAAACGCATTATGATGTTGCTAAAGCAATAGCAACAAGAAAAGCAGACTTCGGATTTTCGATTAAATACATTGCTCAAAAGTACGATTTGAATTTTATTCCTATTAGATGGGAATGGTATGATTTCATCGTATTAAAGAAGTCATGGGAGAAACAATCAGTTCAAGAATTTCTATCGTTCATACTTGACAAGAATAATTTAAAATTAATCAATAAAATCAGCGGATACAGAACTACAGAAGAATGTGGAAAGATAGTATACGAATAGCTCTAGAGCTCATAAAGCCTTCCATTTTTAAGTTCGTATTTCTTATCAGCTAATTTTATCAGCTGTTTATCATGTGTTGCAATCACTAAAGTCTTATTAAAATCTCTATTTATTCTTTCAAAGATTTCTGAAATTATTTTCGCATTTTCTGCGTCCAAGTTTCCCGTTGGTTCATCGGCCAAGATTATGGGTGGATTATTTGCTAAGGCTCTCGCAATAGCCACTCGTTGTCTTTCACCACCAGATAACTGGTCTGGAAATTTATTATAGTATTTACTATCGAATCCAACCATAGCTAGTAAGTCTAGGACTTCCTTATATGTTTTTACTTTTATCCTACTTACACCAGTCCAGCGTTCATATACGGCATTTTTATTCTCAGGCTTCCTCACAAGATCCAAAGCTATCTCTATATTTTCTACTACTGTCAACTCTGGGATTAAATAGAAGAACTGAAAAACAAAACCAATATAATTCCTTCTAAATTTGGCTAGCTCTGATTCTGACATCTTAATAATATTTTTTCCCATTACAGTAATTCTTCCCTCATCAGGTCGATCAATACCAGCAATTAAATTTAACAATGTTGTTTTCCCTGCTCCTGAAGGACCTATTATTGCTACAAATTCACCATGCTTCACTTGAAGATCTAGGGATTCTAAAACTTTCCAAGAGCCATATTTTTTCGAAACCTTTTCAAGTTCTATAGCGATCATTTTAAACCCCAGATATTCGATTATTGTTCATTTAAGAATTTCTGAACTATTTGTCAAAATTTCTCATGCTTTAAGATTTTTCATATTATAGCTTTTACTTCATTATTTTCCAGCAATTAGCTGAAACTTCGCTTTTAACATTAACTTAAAGATCGCAATAGAAACATTTAAATATTGTATCAGTTTTATTTATCTTTAAATCAAAAAACTTTGACTTAAAGTTAGAAATTTCTGGTGAATAAAAAATGGAATCTAATGAGAGTAAGCCCAACTATAGCCCAATATTTGAATTTAAAATAATGCTATTAAGACCCAAGCCTGAAAAAGGGCACGAAAAAGAATGGGTGTTAAAGAGCTTTGGTGCTACAAAAGATATGATCAAGGTATATAACTATATAGAAAAGAAAGATGCTGTTACACCCGAGGATATAGCTCAAGAATTTAATAAATCGATTGAGGAATCAATTGAAATTCTTGATCAACTCTATAATTTAGGAATTGTTGAAAAACTAGGTCGAGGATATCTCATAGAATATCCATTACATATTGCGTTAAGAAGAAAAACTCTTAAAATGTTAGAGAAAATCCTCTTGGAGATCTCAGATATTGCTAAAAGAGCTGAGAAAATTAAGGTGAGATCCAATGAATAAAGACGAAAAATCTAAAGATCCTTTTGAGATCCTGGCTGAATGGACTATCAGGAAACTTAAGAAAATAGATTTTGAGACCGCATCATCAGAAGAGATTGTAAGATGGGTACTTTATTCTCTTGGATTAGAAAAATTAGCTCAAGATATCTACCTGTATCTGAAAGAGAAAGGAAGCGTTACTACGACAGAAGTTGCTGAAAAATTTGGTATTAGCCCTACAACTGCTAGAAAATATTTAGAGGAAATTCATACACTAGGCTTAGCTGACTATATAGGTCGAGTCTATCAACTTTCGAGAGAAAGTCTCCGTCAAAGTATCCGCAGGGTTCTATTACCGCGCATACATGAGGTTATAACCTATATAGCAAACATAGCAGGAAAGGTGGAAATCCCAAAAATACGAAGATATACTGACTTCACAATTCCGATTACAGATATAACCGAATCTATAATGAAGAATGTAGAGAAAAGCCTGAGCTCATTAGGCATACATTTTCAGAAAGTTACTGATATACTTTCTAGTAAAATCATGGAAGAAACTGAAGAGATCATAAAACTAAGTGTCTTCCATAAAGGTCACATAACAAGAGAAGACCTCGAGAGAACTAAAGAAAAAGGCAAAAAGTTAAGAGTTGATGTATTTGGTATTCTTGAGTTAGAATCGGATATAGATCCAATATTAGCGAGAGAAACTATTCACCAAATCAATGTGTTTGGCAAATTGATCGGTCCGAAGGAAGTATTAACAGCTATCATAGATAGACTGAAAGTCTTCGGAAGAATCGTGTATTCTGAGTAACAAGGTGAGTTGCATGAGTGATTCCAATTTAATTCGAATACGTGGAGTAAGAAAATTACATGGGGGAGACTATAGTAATGGATTCATCGTTGATGGTGTTCTGAAATCTGATGATGATTTGTTAGTTGATTTCCTTATATGCAATGGTGTTGTGAAAGTAGACGGTGACTTTGCATCCCGCGGTGATGTAGAAGTAAATGGAAGCATGAAAATTGATGGTGATATCGTTATTGAAGAGTCATTAACAGTTTCTGGTGCACTCAATATAGATGGAGATCTACGTGTCTCTAATGAATTAATTGTAAATGGTGCTATGAAAGTTTCTGGCGATACTCATTGCGGAGAAGCAAATATTCCAGGAGCTATATCTATAGATGGAGATCTAACGGTTTTCAATGACGCAGAACTCTCTGGCGGGTTTGTCATACATGGAAATTTAATAGTTAATGGAAATTTGAGAATTATTTTAAAGGGGAATCAACGAAACAAAAATACAATAGATGGAGATCTTATCGTAAGAGGTGATGTTACTGTCATAAGAGCATCTGGAAGTAACAGAAGATTAGAAGTAAGAGGTGATCTGAGAGCTGAAGGCATTGTAGAGCTCGAAAATGTTATCGTACGCGGTGATGTAATCGGTGAAACTGTTATTATAAATGAAAATTGCTTGATTAATGGTAATGTGAAATATTCGCTATCATATGAGATTGATACCGAAGCGGTTGTTAAAGGCGAAATAATTAGCGAATAAACTTCTTAATTTTTTGATGGTAGTTTTAACCCCAAAAATCCCATGGTGAGATATCTGCTACTTCTTCTGCGAAGTGGCATCTAACTAAACTATTACCAATCTTGATGGCTTTTGGAGCTTCTCTTTTACAAATTTCTTTTGCATAGGGGCATCTAGGCCAGAATCTGCAGCCTTTTGGCGGATTAATCATACTTGGTAGATTCCCTGGCATACTTATTAGCCGTCTCTTTAATCTTTTTAGACTTGGAATAGCTCCAATAAGTCCTTTTGTGTATGGATGCTTAGGATTTTGGAAAATTTCATCTTTTTCGGCGACTTCAAAGATTTGTCCTGCATACATAATAGCAAGCTTATGGGCTATTTCACCTAGAGCGTTTATATTATGAGACATTAAAAGCATTGTAGGCTTATATTTTAGCTTAATTCCTTTCAAAATTTCGATTATCTGTCGTTGAATGATGACATCAAGGCCTTTAAACGGCTCATCTGCAATAATTAACTCCGGATTCGTAGAAATGGCCAAAGCTATTAGTGCTCTTTGTCTCATTCCCATGCTCATTTCTTCTGGAAATTTAAATACATTTTCCTTTCCTAACCAAACATTATCAAATATTTTACTAACTCTACGTGATAGTTCCTCTGGTGTCGCATCTTCGTGCCAATAAATAGCCTCAGCAACCTGCCAACCGGATTCAAACATAGGATGTAATGCTTTTCCTGATTGCTGTATTATTAGAGATATTTTTGCCTGCCTTATTTTTAGTAACTCCTCCTCAGGTAATGATAGCAAATCTTCTCCATCGAAGTATATTTTGCCCCCAACTATTCTTCCATTTGTTGGTAAAATGCGAAGGATAGATAACGCGAGTGTTGTTTTTCCAGAACCGGTCTCTCCTGCGATCCCTATAACCTCTTTTTCGTTTAGTTCGAGGCTTAATCCGTCTACAGCTCGAACCTCACCTTCTTTAGTATCATAAACTACATGTAAATTTTCAATTTTGAGTTTAGGTTCCATGAGAATTCCTCAATTTTGTAGTTATTATTCGTCTAAAAAAATAGAGGTAATAAAAAATTATAGTTTTCTTTTCTTCACTATGAAATAGACACCAATAGATATAGCTACTAATAGAACACCAACAGTAATAAGGACATATGGTTCTAGCCCACCTCGTCCTGTTGTTTCCTCATATTCGGATACGGTATACGAATATACCTGGGATTCTAACCAATTTCCTAATTTGTCTTTAGCATAAAGCTTATACTGTACGTTAGTTCCTGCAGAAAATGCAGGAATTTGTGCAATAAACGTCTCGTTTGTAGGATTATACTCCATCGTAATATTTGTCCAACCAGTACCACTCGAGTAACTTAATATAACTGTTTCGACTCCTGAGCGATCCCCTATTTTTGCGCTTATGGTAACTACATCCCTGTTAGTTGGATTTTCTGGACATCTATAAATTTCTAGGATTTCCGGAGGCTCTTGGTCTACAATATTTTCGATTACAATAGATGTAGTTAATCCTGCCCTATTTGTGACTATGATCTTAACAGAAGAGATATTACTAGCTCCAGGAATCGAACCAAACCATATATCCTCTTTTATCCTATGATATAACTCAATTACTTGTTTTCCATCATTTGTTATCATTTCCACAGTAATATTATGAATTCCCGATTCTTCATCTTCAGCATATACTTCAAAATCTGTAGAAGCGTACTTGAGCCTTATTCGAATATTATCTTGATTCAATTCTGGATGTGTGGTATCTTTTAGAAGTCTTTGAACACTCCAGTTTCCCATGCTTACAAACAGATTTAATACTTTCATGCTGACGTTTTCAATCATGTCTGGAAATGGATTAAAAAGCCATTTAATACCCCATTCGGTATATTTCCATGCTTTTTTATCATCGTCATATTGCCAGTCAATATATTTCGGCCATGACTCGTTAGCGAATATCTCTGGTGTCATAGCAAGTATATTGTAGTATCCATACGCGTGATCATCCCAGGAACCATATGCTTCATATATTGCACATGCTTGCATTGCAGAAAATCCGGAAGCCATCATTCCTAAGGCTGCAACATCTTCAATTAGATCCCATTCAGGAATGGTTCTATAGTATACGCCCCATGGGAAGAATATCGTTTCAGTTCCACTATGGAGAGATAATGCCAAAAGCGACCTTGTCATATTCATTAAGGAATCAATAGCCCTATTCTCAGGCTCAGATAAATAAGTTGGGCCGGAGTAAATATCCGTTTCTGGGTTTGCATACTGCCCTATGTTGGTCCATGACATTTTATAGTTTCTGTTAGGATCAACACCGCCTATTGGATCCTCACCAGAATATCCATCGCCATCATTATCAATTCCTTCTCTTTCAACCCAAAATCTAAATGAGTTGGGATCGTAATAGTAGTACACCTCTATAAAGCCATCACCATTGAGATCCTCTGGCGGATCTTCATCCACTTGTCCATCACCATCATCATCGATTGGATGCGCTGTTTTCCGCATCCATTCATCCTGATTCAAGGCGATCTCGTGCCCATCTGGATTCATTACTGGGACGATATACACATCTAGATTGTCTAGAATCTGGGTAATTGTTGGATCTACTCCATAACTTCCTACAAGCACATTTGCTGTAAATAATGCGGCTTCGGCAGTTATATATTCTCTCGCGTGATGAGCCCCTATTAACATTATTGAACTCTTATTTATCGTGTCTCCGTTTGATATTTTTACTGCCCATATAGTTCTATTTTGCCAAGATTTCCCTATAGAGAACATTTTCATTCTATTTGGATAGGCTGTCTCTATTTCTTTAAACAGACTAATTAATTCACTATAATTATGATACCTATTGACTTCATAGGTTATCGCTGATGCGGGTGGTGTGACATAGTTTTCCCATGAGAAATCTAAATGCATACTTCTGAATTCCACGACAAGCCAGAATCCCCAATATATCACTCTAGCAATCACATCTAGCAAGCCATCATTTTCAATGTCATCAACAACTACGTACCCGCCAGTTGAATAAAATTTCATTGGATACGTAAATTCAACAGCTCCTGAGAGATTAAATATACGTAACTTGCTATCCATGAAACCAATAATCTCGACCTGAGAATCCCCATCAAGATCTGCTAAGGTAGGAATACATTGAAATCCATTAATTATCGTAATATTAGTGCCTTCTATACTCCATGCATAAAGCGTACTTCCACTTGTAAATAGAAGTTCATCTTTTCCGTCGTCGTCTATATCATAAACAGAGAAGCCATTTTTTACACTATTCGCTTGGATATCACCAATTTTTATCCCATTATCATCAAAAATTAGAATTTCATCTTCTAGATTTATTGCAACTTCAAAGTTTCCATCTCCATCAAAATCGCCGGTCGTTGGAAAATAAGAGATGTCTTTAGGTAAGATATTTTGCCATAAAATTATTGAATTTCGTATATCATAAGCTGTTGCAAAGCCTTTCATTTCATCATAATCATAACTTATCAGTATATAATCAAGATTATTATCGCCGTTCAAATCACCACTAACGGCTACTCTTACTATACCTGTAACATTAAATACTTTAAGCACTTCCGAGTTTGATACAATGTAAATTCCAGAGTCATTAGCTCCGATCAGCTCTTCTTTCGAGTCATTATCGATGTCTACGGGTAAAATTGTATTATATATAAGCTTGGCATTATATCGATTTTTAATTGATCCATCCACAGAGGAGATCTCTAAAATTCCCTCTGAAGAAGCACAAAGCAATTCATTATACGAATCCCCATTTAAATCCGCACTAAGAAGACCGTAAAGAGAGATTAAGAAATAAGTTTTATTTAATTTTAGCCCTCTATAGCTAGTAATTGTTATCGTATTTCCAGTATGAATAAAAGCAACTTCTTTGAACCCATCATGATCGAAATCTCCAGTAACTATATTTTTAAGTGATGAAACTGGGACCCCCCAGGATATTATACTTGTATCTAAGGTCATATTGGAATGCATAGGAATAAAATTATTTCTAAAAACATTTGCATTTGGCAGTTTCCAAGCGTTTTGCACGGCAACAATAACATTTTCCTCTTGGTTAATAAAATTATTCGTGCTTTTTAGATTAATAGACGCCTTATTAATTGGCGTTAGTACCAATATCAAAAATAGAAGTAAAACAATTTTTTTAGCCATCATAGAAGCCCCATACTTCACCAATTAATTTTAGAGAACATCAATTTTTTATTTAAATTTTTTTTATTTATAAATTAGTATAATGTATTTAAAAAAATTCAAATAAAATTTTTTATACTTTTTATAGTTGCCTAAATTTGTCAGGCCTATAAGATATTGCATAATTTTGATGGGGATTTCCCTTGAATAAAAAGCAGTGCCTTGCTTACGTACTTGGATATTTGTCGAAAAGAATCAACGAACGTAATATTCCCTGGGTTTTAATAGGAGATCTTGCTCTATGGATACATGGCCTAGGAACAAATCCTAGAGAAATTGTAATAATAACAAGTAAATCGCATGTATTTAAAATGGATCGGTTTATGAAAACATTCTTTGATATAATTGAAGTCGTAGGTTACGTTGAGGAGGATAATTTTATAGGATATCGCGGAAGATATCTTGTCAATGGAATCCCCGTAGAGGTTTACGCGCGCCCAAAATTGGTGCTAGGAAAAAACATTTTAGAGGTTCCATTTAATCTATTATACAAATGTGCGATAAGGAAGTTCATGTATGGCACAAAACTAATCGTCGCTCCAATAGAATGGTTAATTATTCCCTTACTTATTTCGATATACAATAAATGTACTGAACCTTCAAAACTTAAATTCATAAAAACTCTGCATATAAATAGGAAAAGATTAGAGCTTTTCAGTCAATATATGCCTCCTGAGATTCGTTCACTTATTAATAAAATAATAGAACCAAATAAAGAAACTAGGGAAGAAATAAAAGTCCAAAATATCAAATAATTATTACATTGTCTAGCTATTCAGGATTTCA
>JAGGXM010000049.1 GCA_021163045.1 Thermoproteota archaeon
ACTCTTATATATATTAACTAAAAATTGGGTAGCGTGGTTAAATCAATGTTTAGAACCAAACTCAAAAATGCTTCTATAGCAATTACTTTCAATGATTTGGTTTTGTTACCCGGATTTACTAGATCGGAACCAAATGAAATTGATTTAACGACATATTTTTCTAAAAATATTAAGCTTAAAATTCCATTCTCATCGGCTCCCATGGATACTGTAACAGGCTCCGAGTTGGCGATTGCCTTAGCTCTTCAGGGTGGTATTGGGATATTACATAGAAATTGTTCGGCAGAAAATGAAGTCGAAATGGCTAAAAAAGTAAAGAGAGCAGGTTCATATATCATAAGAGATGTTCTAACGATTTCCCCGAATCAGACGATTGAAGAAGCCATAACTCTTATGACTCGCCACAATATACATGGACTTCCTGTTGTTGATAAAGATAAAATGCTCATTGGCATCATTACATGGCGAGATGTCAGGTTTACGGCTCGAGATCAGTTTGTTAAGAATGTTATGACACCACGAGAAAAAATAATATCTGCTAATGATGGCATAACAGTTGAGAAAGCTAAAAGAATACTACAGGAACATAGAATTGAGAAATTACCGATAGTAGACTCTAATGGACGGTTACTAGGATTAATTACCTATAGGGACCTACGGATGCAAGAAAAATACCCTAATTCAATTAGAGATGAAGAGGGGCGTCTGCGTGTAGGGGCAGCAATTTCTCCGTTTGATTTAAGGCGAGCAAAAATGCTTGAACCATTCGTAGATGTCCTAGTTATAGACGTTGCTCATGCACACAATGCCAATGTTATCTCCGCTGTAAAACGAATTATTGAGGAAGTATCTGTAGATGTTGTAGTTGGAAATATTGGAACATATGAAGCAGCAGAGGATTATATAACGAAGATAGATGATGTAGCTGGCTTTCGAGTAGGGCTCGGTAGCGGGTCAATCTGCACAACAACAGTTATAACACGCGCTTTTGCTCCTACATTGTTTGCCACAGTAAATGTTGCAGATGCGGTTAATGACTATAAAGTTAGACTCCCTGTAATTGCGGATGGTGGCATAAGAACCCCGGGAGATATTGCTTTAGCTTTGGCTTTAGGGGCATCTGCTGTTATGATGGGAAATATTTTTGCTGGTTGTAAAGAAAGCCTAAGCAAGCTTGTCTCAATTGGTGGTGTTTTTTACAAAGAGTACTATGGAATGGGAAGCGCTAGAGCTAAGGCTAAGAGAGCTGCGTTAGATAGATATAGTATCCCTAGTAAGGATATTGTTGAAGGTGTTGAAGGGTTAGTCCCATATCGAGGCGGGGTTGAAGACGTTGTAAGAGAATTTGTTGCTGGACTTAAGGCTGCAATGGGGTACGCTGGAGCGAATAATATAAGAGATATGTGGGAGAAGGCAAGAGTGGCTTTTGTAACTCCGCTTGGATTAAACGAATCTAAGCCTCACGATATTATAATTCCACAACAAAAGATGTCGTGGGGTTATTAAAATGGATAAGGTATTTGTAATAAATTTTGGTTCCCAATATACACATCTCATAGCTAGGAGAATAAGAGAACTTGGGGTATACTCTGAAATTATTAACTACGATTCTGTTGAAAGAATACTAACCGATGACTCAGTTAAGGCTGTTATTTTATCAGGTGGCCCGCGCTCAGTTGATGAAATTGACGCACCTAAGCTTGAAAGAGATTTTATAGAACAATTACGAGAGAGAAATATAAAGATACTTGCTATTTGCTATTCTCATCAATTAATAGCGTACCTTTTTAGTTCCGAAATTCTCAAGGGAATCGAAAGGGAATTTGGGGCAACCAACTTTGAGGTTATTAGAGATACGCCTCTCTTTTCAGGAATGCCATCAAAGTTTCGGGTATGGATGAGCCATAATGACTCTGTTAAAGAAGTTCCTAAAGGGTTTATTCATATAGGAAGAACCGAAAATTGCAAGATTGCTGCTATGGAATCTATTGACGGAAGAATTTTTACATTACAATTTCATCCTGAAGTTGGGCATACCCAGTATGGAACAAGGATTTTCGAAAATTTCCTCAGGATATCTAGAGTTAGAAAAGACTGGAATCTCGAAAAAATTATTGATGAAAAAGTAGAGGAAATTAAGCAAAAAGTAAACGAGAGCAAAGTTCTTATTGCTGCAAGTGGGGGTGTTGACTCAACAGTCGCTGCATATCTGATCTGGAAGGCAATTGGAGATAACATTTACCTTGTTTTTATAGATACAGGCTTAATGCGAGATGGGGAGGTAGATGAGGTTGTTTCTAATCTACGAGACTTGAACTTTAGGAACATAATAGTCATTAATGCTAAGGATGAATTTCTAAGAGCTCTTAGAGGAGTAAACGATCCCGAAAAGAAACGGTTAATCTTTTCTAAAGTCTATGTTAATATTCTAAAAAAGACGTTCAAAGAGTTAAATAAAAAGGTCGGTGGTTTTCGATATCTTGCTCAAGGAACAATATATCCAGATAGAATCGAAACAGGCATAGCTCAAAAGGAAGCAGATAAAATTAAGAGTCATCATAACGTAATTTTAGCACACACACTTGGTCTTGAAATAATAGAGCCCTTGAAGTTATTCTATAAAGATGAAGTTCGTAAAATTGGAAAGATGCTTGGTATAAGCGATAGAATCATCAAAAGAAAGCCATTTCCCGGTCCTGGCTTACTCATAAGAATACTGGGAGAGATAACTGAAGATAAACTTCGAATTATTAAGAAAGCTCATAGAATTATAGAAGAGGCCGTAAAAGAAGAGCAATTCTATGATAAATTGTGGCAAATATTTCCAGTACTTCTAGATTCAAAAAGTGTAGGTGTGATCGGAGACCGTAGGACATACGGATATATAATTGCAATAAGAGCAGTAATTAGCGACGATGGTATGACTGCAGAGTTTGCAAAGTTGCCATGGGATTTCCTCGAACGAATAGCTACCAAAATTGTAAACGAGATTAAAGAAGTTAGTAGGGTCGTTTATGATATAACAAATAAACCACCTGCAACGATCGAATATGAATAGTGCCTATTGATAAGAAAAGTCTAATGATCAATAATTTCCATATCCAGACGCGCCCAATCATTATCGAAAGTTAGAATTGATTATAAATATAGTTTTAATAATCTTCCGAAACTTTTGTGGTCGCCTGTTATAAGAAGGATGTCATTAGCTTTTACTGTAATCTTTGGAGTAGCACCTATCCATTTGCTTTCTCTTCGTAAATTTATAATCGTAACATTCGTAATTTTTTCGATTTCCTCTATACTTTTACCAAGAATTGGTGAGTCTTCGTTAACTCTTATCGGAACAATTGGCGGCAGTTCCTCTGAAACGTTAAGAAAAGTTCCTGTGAGAAAAAGTTGAACTGAAATTGCTGTGGTACTTAGTGCTTCATCAGCATATCCGCTAGAAAGTGCGATCGGAACTAATTCATCATTATATAAACGTAGAACAACTCTCACCTTCGGATTTAGCTTTCTAGCTTTCTCTGCGATTGTTAAATTAGCAAGATCATTATTTATTGTAACAATAATTCCTTTTGCTCGGTCGATCCCTGCATCCTCTAAAATTTCGCCTATCGTGGCATCGCCAAAAATGACTGGGAAATTCTCCTTAATCAGCTGTCTAATAGTCTCGTTATTTTCTCTATCTTTTGGTAGAGTTATTACTACGAAGGGAAATTCCATCTTTTTCATCCAATCTATAACTCGTCTTCCTAGATGTCCTGCACCAATAACAATAATATGATTTCTCATTTGGCTTATAGTAATCTGTACTTTTTCATCTTCAGACATAGTTCTCAACTCCATAAAAGCCATTAAAGGCGATAATTCGAGGAATATAACCATAATAAGCGCTAAGGCTTCTAATGTGTTTCTTGGTTCATAATTGAGCGAAAGAAATAGAGCTACAGTTTTAGGATCCATATCTACTCCTGAAAGAATCATAACAAAAAGAAACAGAATTATAAAAACACTGGCGTAAGTTAGTGATTTCTTTATAGATAGAAAAAAAATCTTTAGCTTAATTACTATGCTCTCTTTATAGTTAGCCAATGCATATTCCCCACAATTCTTCCTATTATTAAGGAAGTAATCCTATTTTTATATCTTTCTTTGATTTCTCAAGCAAATTAAAAGCTTCGTGAACTTTATCTAGTGGCATTTTTCTTGTTACTAATGGACGTAAATCAACAGTTCGACTTGATATGAGTTTAAATGCTAAATTAAATTCTGAAGGATTGGCATGAAAGCTTCCAATCAAGTTTATTTCTTCATAATGGAGCAGTTCAGTATCAACAGTAATCTTTGTACCGGGTTTGCAGCCTCCGAAAAGAACTACATTTCCTCCATTTCTTACCATTTTAATGGCCTCTTCCCACGTCTGAGGCAATCCAACAGCCTCAATTACAATATCTGCACCTAACATATCTGTTAATTTTTTAACTTCTTGAACTGCATCAGTTTCGCTTCCATTTACAATAAAATCTGCGGCAAGCTTCTCTGCAATTTTAAGGCGTTCTTCTATAAGATCTACAACAATAACTTTTCCTGCACCGCGCATTTTTGCTACTATCGCATGCATTAAACCAATAGCACCAGCTCCGATAATTACAACAGAGTCTCCAGGTTTCATCTCAGATCTGAAATTTCCATGCAGGACGCACGCAAAAGGCTCGACTAATGCGCCCTCCTCATAGGTCATGCTGTCAGGCATTATATGTAGGTTATGTTTAACTATAGGCTCCGGTACTTTAATGTATTCGGCAAAAGAGCCCCAAAGCCATGTTCTATTTTCACATAAATTGTATTTTCCTACCCTGCAGAAAGTACACCTAAAGCAAGGAGCAGAATTACCAGCACGGATTCGCATACCTTCTTCTAGCCATTTGATATTTTTTCCAACTTCAACAATATCTCCCGCCCATTCGTGACCCATTATATATGGATACTCTACAACGCCAGAGATATAACCCCTCCTAAACATCTTAAGATCTGTTCCGCAAGTCGTTGCAATTCGAACCCTAGCAAGTATATCATTCGGTCCGATCTCCGGAATATCTACTTCTTCAAGTCTTAAATCACGAATACCATAGAGAAGAGCAGCCTTCATTTTTCCTTTTATCATTCTTAGGGACCTCTTACTTTTACACAATATTATATCCAATAGGGTATATCCGACATATAAGTATCATCAAAAGGTGAAGTAATAAAAAATTGACCTTTAGACCTTTAATAAGTTCCCTCTACTACAAAAATGAATCAAAAATGAAGGAGATATTTACATTTAATTTTCATGATTTTAAGCGTCATTATTATATGTGATTAATGATATATGTCAATAAATTAATATGTGAAAATGTTTGAATCTCTTCTAGTGATTATGAGGGAATCCAATTGACAGATAATAAAAAAAATGATGCAATAAAGCAGCTGAGGATTAATACACTAACGAAACTTTTCGCCTTATTATATTTGTACAAATGTCCAATGTGTGGCTATGACCTGATGAAAAATCTTCGTCGGGCTCTTCAGAGGAATATAAACCCAGAGCAGATATATCCTTTCTTGAGGAAACTTGAAGAAAGTGGGTTGGCTAAAGTTATAAGAGTTGAGGCTAGAGATAAAAAAGTCTACACATTAACTGAAAAAGGAAGAGAGACTGTAGAACGTCTTCTTAACAGATTTTCAGATCTTATTCAGGTTGCTATTTCGCCGAAGGTTAATGTTTGCGCAAGTTGTGGTGTGAAGATTATAGGTGAAGGATACAAGGAAGAGATCGATGGAGAGATCTTAACATTCTGTTGTAAGCACTGTGCTAGACACTATAAAGAAGAAAGGCTTAAATTTAAGTCAAGAAAGTGAAAATTATTGTATATAAGCTTTCTATAAGTTTAGAAGATAGAAAAGAAATATACATAGTTTTCTTAAATACCTCGTGTAAACGGATTTTCTATTTCAATTTCTTAGTTACATCAAAAGATAGAAGGCCTCTTGAAGTTCTTAATTTTATGCAATCTTTGACATAAAAAATATGTCAATTGAAATTTCAATTTAAAATTTTTAAAATTTAAATTATATTTAACATTTTTATATGATACTATTACATATTATTGTTTTAATTTAAATATTTTCAAAAACTTTAAATATAACTAGTTTCCCTTTATACGTAAGGAGATTTTTTAGATGAGTGTTGTTTGTTCCTACTGTGGAAAGAAAATACTAAAAAAAGAAGCCATATTGGTTGAAATCGGTAATATAAAGCAGTACTTCTGTAGCGAGGAGCATTTGATAAGCTTCTACTTATTTAGTAAAAAGGAGAAAAAGGGAGAACGTGTATAGGAACATATTTCGATTTAGTTTAATAATACCATGTGTTGTAGTAGTAAGGCTCATTCCAATATTTCCTTCTACCTTCCGAATAACCTAAACAGGCATGTCTAAAGGGACAGCCCTGACCTTCTAATATCTTAGTTCTGCCTTTATCGCATAAGGGATTGCTCCAAATGCAGATATCTCTCCCTAATGACCATAGAAGATCATCCAAAATGAATGGATTTACGCGAGAATAATCAGCTACCATTCGATAAGCTCTTCGAATCTGAAGCCGTATAATTATGTCGTCAGTCCAAGAAATTTCCTTATTTCCCCATGATGTAAATAGCTTCTCAGTTGAAGCAATAGGATCTATAAGCCCAAATCTTATAGCTATTCGTATGAGGTGATTATCCACAGGAACATGAATATTTTCTGGGTCTTTTATATTTAATATACCCCTACGTGAAAGAAACTTGGCTAAGAGAAAAGGTTTCTTCTCGACAGGATCCTGAAAGGCAGAGAAGACTTTAAGGCGCTCTATAAATCCGTATCCTAAATTTCGCAAATGTCCGCGAGAGGAACTTATTACATTCATAACCTTTCCATTATAAAGTTTCAAGATTTTTTCTCCAACATCTTGAAGCAAATAAGTTCTTATTTTGGGATCCCAAATTTTAATATTACTGTTTTTACCCAATGATAACCAGTTTTTAATATCGGATTCATTTATTTTAGCCATTCTAGATGGCGAAAAAAATTCGGGATCTTCTAAATACTTGATCATACCTAGGCGATATAGCAAATCAGAACCATGATAAAATTTTCCATCAATAAAGCCTTCGAACCTCATACCTTTATGACTGGTTCGGTGATCTATAGCTACCATGAATATAAAAAATCTGCTAACATTTTCATTAGAATCTTCTTCTGGCGGGAAAAAATTTGGATTATTAAATGGATCAATTTTTATCCTTAGATTCTTAACTAGTTTAGCAAATTCTTTAATTCTACTTAAATTTACGACAATCATGGCTATAACCTAAATTCCAAAAATGGAGCTTTCTTCCACAATTTGTGTCGCCAAGTTCGAAAATTCAGAACCAGATCTCCACAGACCAATAATTTCGATAATAACACCAATGAAGCCTATGAGACTACCGATATTTGCTTCTGGAGTCAAAAGTCCAATTATTATAATAATCGCACCATAGAAAACATAATTTCCACTTTTTCTTATGTGAGGATTCTCCGGGAATCTCAGGCTAAAATTTAATATAGCTCTTCCTAATGCAACTATTGCTATAGGATTTAGTAAACTATTTATTAGTTCAAGAATTAATGGCACTTTTTCAAGAGTGAAAATAGCAATGACTAAAATTAGATTCACAGCAATAGATAAAAAGAATAATAATCTTGAAATATTAAATTCAGAAATCTGTGTTTCTTTATAGACATTACCTGATGATAATGCTAACTTCAATGTTAGAACAAGAGAGATTATAGCTATGGAGAAGAGACCGATGATGAAAGCTTCTATTGGGATTTCAGAATAGGTCAGAAATGCATATCCAAAAGAGAATAATATAGGGGCTATTGCATTAATTTTTAACCAAAAGCCAAATGCTTGTAGTACCTCTGGCTTTTCTATCTTCGTACTATCTTCCGCGTTCATATTCTGGCAACCTCTATGTGAATATCTAACCTTTTTAATCTTTAACGAAATCCTTTACTTTTATATTTTTATTTTTCTAAAACAAAATCTAAGTGTGCATAGATAGCAATAAACGAAAAAGGATAAGAGAAACTCTATCTTATTTTGTAGAAAGTTTTTGTATTATGTCGATAATCTCTATAAGATCCCTTATTATAAAATCAGGCTTAGTATTCCATTGATTCGGCTTTTTTTGCGTATTAGGATCAAACAAGACGGTTAGAAATCCGCCCTCATGACCCGCTAGAACGTCATACTCAGTATCTCCTACTACTATAGCCTCTTTCGGTTTTATTTCTAATCTTTTAGCAACTTCTAAGAACGTATCTGGGGCCGGTTTACCCTCTTTTATTTCATCGGAACCAACATAGGCATCAATATACTTTCGAAAACCGTACGCATCGGCAATTCCCTCAATTAGGTCTCTGGTGAGAGAAGATCCTAACCCGACTTTATAGCCATGATTTTTTAACCAACTTAAAACCTTAAGTACGTTTGGGAATAGTTTGGCTCTTTTTTCCTCAATAACTAATCTCGAAGCCTCCTCGGCCCATAGTTCTTTAATTTTAAGAATGAGCGATTTCTTATGAACATCAAAAATTTCCTCTATGATCGCCTCCGGCTTCTTTCCTACGAGATTTGGAATCTTCTTTATGTTGATCTCGATATTCATGGATTTCGCGATATTGTCTGCTGCAAGGGCCATGAGCTCAAGCGAATCCACGAGTGTGCCGTCTATATCGAAAATTACACCTCTAATTGACATAATAATCAACCAGAATTTAAAGCTCATGTAGGAAATTTGTTTGTTTTTAGTTTTATAATTAGCTAGATCTGGGTAATAAAGCTCTCATAACCAAAAATAGAAAAGTTATTATTTAAAATTTTTTTCCTATGTGGTGGCTGAGTGATAAATTAGAATTTATGTTACTGTAAAAAGTCGTTTAAAGCTATTTAATAAGAGTTAAAAGTAATTAAAGAAAACTTTTGAAGGGATTTTATATGGTAAGATATGATTATTGCAGTAATTTGCTCAATATAACAAACAAAAGAGATTTTACAAAAGCAAATTCGTATGGAATAATAATCTGCCTCTCTAGTAAAGATTATTCGGATAAACAGAATTACTATCTTGAATTAAATTTTGCAGAAGCACAAGATAAATATCTAAAGTAAGAAGTGTTACATAATTTAGAAGCTCTGCAATGGAGGAAACGAATACGCTTAAAGTTTTTTGGCCGGACCAGAAAAACATTTTTTTCTATAGTTTTGACATCTCGAGACATGCGTACTCCTTTTAATCCCGCCAGAAGATCTACAAACGCATTAATTTTTGCAATTAAATTTAGTCTTTTACTATTTTTCTCTATTATAATCGACCTTCTGAAATTAATAAGTTGCCCAGGAGATTAATGCAGATACTATTAAAACTATATCACGAAGATCCTTATCTTTCTTTTCTAAAACATTATAATTCATGAACTAGAGCTATAATGGACCCTAATCATCTTCCGCAGATTCTTACGAAGCAAAATAAAAAAAATAAGAAAAAAGAATTTTAGCCGCCAGGAGATCCGTGTGAGACGGAAAATTCCCAGACTAAATTAAATAGATCTTCTTCACTAAGGGTTTGCTTCTCTATTATTGCTTCTTCAATATTCTTTGATAATGCATGATGTTTTTTTCATCCTCTAAAATATAGTTAGCAATAAGTTTAACCTTGTTATTATCAGTTGATTCTATAAGCCTAGAATAAGTTTCAATTGCCAGTTCCTCTGATTTTATATGTTCTCAAATTCCATCTACAAATGCTTTTTGTTCGAGTTCCGAGATTAGTGGCATCTTTGATGTGAGAAGTGCAAGAAGCCCACTAAGCATATTTGCATGCCTTAGAGAATCATAGGCAATTCCCAGTATGCGTTCTTTTATCAAGAGATCTTTTGTATATTTTGTGTTTTCTTCAATCCGTGCGACGATATCCTTCTCGATTGCAATTTGCTTCTCTAGGAATCTCTTAAGTTCTTCTGTATTCAATTGAATCACTAGCCACTGAAGTACTATTTAGTAGTCCTCGCCGAGTATTGTTTCGAACATATCTTCATGTTCGATTTCTTCACTCATAATATGACGGATTACATGCCAAGTTACAGGATCCTTCCCTATATCTTTTAGCCATTTCAGAATATTACTATAAACATCAATAGCACAGCGCTCAGCATCGATTACTGCCTTTAGTATCGCCTTAAGATCGCTCCAACTTCCAGGTAATTTAACATATGGACAATTCGATTCAGGAACCAACTTTGTAAAGTCACGTATTGGTTCGCCACCTAGTTGTACAATTCTTTCAGCTAATTCATTAATATGTTCTAATTCATCTTTCGCAGCTTTTTCTAATGCATCTGCAACGCTTGGTGCATTAAGACCTTGAGCCATTCTTGCAGCATGTGTATAGTAAAAATATGCTATCCATTCGTCAGCGTATGCCCTATTTAGAAGCATAATTAATTCATCTACCCTATCACCAATAATTTCACGAGACTTCTTACCCAAAATAAAACCTCCTTACAAATATTTCAGAAATAAAATGGTTATATTCTTAAAAAGTTTAACTTTTTAATCGAGAATTAAGATGGCTTAAGAAAAAAAGTTTTTTATGAAAAATAAGTTAATGTAATTTATTAATATTTTTTTCAGTTCGAATACATTATCGGTTAGTCAAATGTCTTTATCCTTCGGAGTTTCGGTTCTGTTTGTTAGTATTCAAAATTCCATTACTGTTTAGAACCTGCACATACTTCCTTGCCTTCTTGTATAATTTCTTATCTTCTGTTACAAGTACTAGCTTATTTTTCTCTGCGGAATGTATATAAGTTGCATCATAAGCAGTTAATGCTTCTGTAATAGCAAGATTATAAATACTTGAGAGTTCTTCTTTTATACGCAAAACGTTAAGTCTTGTTAAGATAATTTCAAGCGATTTTATGAGTTTTAATCCTTCGTTTCGATTAATTGATTTGAAAAGATTAACTTCTTTCCATATAGCATTACACAATTCATAGAATGTTAAATCAAGTACATATTGGTTTTCAAGAATTCGTGACTTTTTTTGTTTAACAAGTTCTAAGAATGAGCAAGCGTCGAATAGATATCTCATCTTGATTCCCTATCTTCCCTTATACTCTTTACAATTCGTTTGGTATCGATTTTTCGTAGAATCTCCGCAGCATTTTCTATGCTTTCTTTGAGTAAAGCCTCCTCTCGACGTTTGACTTCTTCCTCTAATGCCCGTCTTATTACTCGATTGATATTAATTCCTAATTTTTTTATTTTTTCTTTGAGAGCTTTTGGAATCTTACCAGAGACAACAACATAATTTGTCATTCTTGAAGCACCGTTCGTACTATATTTGGTATTCCCTATTTAAGTATTACTTAAAAAAGAAAGTTGTAAAAATTTGGTTCTACATTTTAAGAGCTTAACTTTTAGATCTCAGGCTTTTATACATATTTTTCCATTCGCTCTAGCGAAATTTATTCAAAGCTCCACGACTAAGCCTAAAGTCCTAAAAATGTTAGGAGATATAAAGAAAAAGAAAGCTTCAAAAGAAATGACTGACTAAGAACTTCCTAGAGAATCTTCTAAGGTTGAGTATATTGAAC
>JAGGXM010000011.1 GCA_021163045.1 Thermoproteota archaeon
AATATATATAACTCTTATATGATTTAACGTCAGAATATGAAATATAATCCATACTGGTGCTCAGTTTGGATAAAGAGATCGTAATAAAACTCAAAATTCCAGAGGAACTTGGAATATCTGAACTTTGGCTAATATCGCAATTAAAGACACTTATACTTAAGAGAAGTCTCGAAAGGAATCTATTAGAAGCGCTTATTGCTGATTCTAAGCTCATGAAAAGAGATGTGATCGAGATCGGGGAAAAAATTAAAGAGTCTGCTTGGAAGAAGCTCAAAGAAGCTGTTGGAATTTGCGATTAATACAAATATACTCATTGTGGCATTAATGAGCGAAAACATTGCCAGGGAAATCAAGAGAAATAAATATGATTAGGTATTGTTTCTTTCATAATATTACGCGATAAACATTACATTATAAAAGATTTTTATGAAACGAGAGCCTATGTTATTATTCTGCCATCAACTATTCGAAGAATTTTTGCTCTCGGAGCACCGATATTTTCCAAGTGTGTTATTAAGATGATTTGATCAAAGTATTTTCTTAGATTATTTGTTAGTAATCGAATTATATTTCGCCTTCGTGTGTTATCGGAGGAAGCTAATGGTTCGTCAAGGAACAGGAATTTTGGATAGATCCCCTTTGTCTGAGGTATCAGAGAGAGTATGAAAGCAAGTCGCATAGCTAATAGAAATTGATCTACAGTTCCTCCGCTATAGATATCTTTTGAAATAAATTGCCCCGCGGTGCTATCAAAGACTTCCAGATTATAATCCTTTGATAATCGAACAGCTTTATATTTGCCTTCCGTAATAAAGGATATAAGTTCGCTCATGTATTGCTCTAAGTATGGGATAAATCGTTCACGGATCTTTGTAGCGACGGTTTTTAGAATTTCAATCGAATGATTTAATGCCTCCAACTCGAGCTTGAGATTATCCAGATCCTCTTTTATTTGATCGAATTCCTTTCCTAGATCCTTATTTTCCTCTATTTTCTTCTCCAAAGTTTCTATAGTTCTCCGAATTTCCTTTAATTCGCCAAGAATTATCGATCTTTGAGATTGTAGATCTCTATAGCGAGATTCTATCCTGCCTAGCGTATCCTCAGTAAACTCTAAGCCATCTGGCAATTTTGGAAACTTCAGCTCTTGGATTTTAGAATTTATTTCTTCTAGCTCTTTTTCTAGTTGGGTCTTTCTTTCTTTATCGGATAATATTTTATTTTCTAATTCGTTTATTTCTTTCGTGTTTTTTTCCTTTAGTACCTTGACTTTTTCGATTTTTTCTTTCAGAACTTTTATTTCGTTTTGTAATGAATTATATTTATCTACGGCATCGTTTATCTTTCGTTTTACAGATGAATATAGCTTGTGAATATCTCCTTCCATTTGTGGTTTGTAAGCATCATCAAGAGAGCGCATTTCCTTTTGAAGAGACTCTATCAATATTTTTTCTTGGTTTTTAAGGTTTAGTAAACGACTTTTAGTATTGCTTAATTGTTTTTCTAAGTCTTCTTTTTCCTTGATTTTCAGTTTTAGATCTCTATACTTTCTATCTAATTCTAGTAACTGCTTATCCACGCCGTAGAATTGTTTTTTAAATTCAAATAATGTAAAGCCTAAGATTAATATTCCTAGAAAGATGGCTGCCCCACCAATCGTTAAGTTTATCCGCGATAATGCAGCTCCAGCCAATATGATTAAAAAACCGGTCAGAATCATCGGCATTTTTAATTTTCGCTCGTTACGCATCTTTATAAGAGTCTCTTCCTTCTTTTTTACTTCTTCTAAGTTGTATTTATCTAATTCGACATTAATTTCCTTAAGCCGCTTTTCGATATGATCCGCTCTTGAAGTTAAATTCTTAATTTCTACTTCGACTGGAAGATATTTTTGATAAGTTTTCTCAAGCTTTTGAAGAAATGCTCTGGCTTGTTCCATGTTTTTATAATTGGCGAGTTCATTCTCTATCTCTTTCAGTTTAGTTGTTAATTTACTTAATTCCTCGGACAATTGTTTATTTTCCTGGTTTCTTTCGGTTATTTTTTTCTCTAGATACTTAGTATTTTCTTTGATTTCGCTAATTTTATCTACTATATTTTTCTTTTTTGCCTCTAATTCCCTGTATTTATCAAGAACATTTTTATATTGCTTCATAACATTAAGGGATGCTTCGACTTTAGTGAGTTCTTCTTCAATTTGTGGAAGGGCTTTTTCCTTTTCATTTAATTCTTTATGCTTTCTTTCTAGTTCGGCAATAGCGCTATGGTACTCTGATAATCTTCTTTGGATTTGTTCGAAAGTTTTCGCCTTCAGTTCTAGTTCTTTCCTTTTTTGGGATCTTTCCTTCTTTATTTTCTCAATAGCTTTATTATAGCTATCTAATCCAATAAGCGCATTTACTACTTTCTCTCTATCTTGCCTTGACTGTATTATGCGTTCGAGATCTTTCTGTGCGACAACATTAGTAACAAGAAGCTCGTTAAACGTCAATCCACCTAGAAGTTTTTCTATTTCAGCGTTTACTCGTTTAGTTGTATTTGCGATGCTTTCTCTCATACCATTTGGTAATAATTCGAAAAGATGGGCTTCTGTTGCACCATTTCTTCTAATGACTCTTTTAACAGCGTAATCTTTGTTGTTTACACTGAAAATTAGTTCAACGGTAGCTTGGTTCGACCGATAATTGATGACAAGATCTTTAACACCACGCATTAGGCGACCGAATAAAGCGAATAATATAGCCTCAAGTATTGTTGATTTACCGGATTCGTTTGGCCCTCGAATTATTAGAACTCCATTAGGAAAATGCATATCAATATTTAGTTTTCTAAAATTTCTTGCAGATAGACTCTTTAGAACTACCATCCTCCAGCCTCCCGAAGATATTTTTCGCTTATTTCTTTAGCTCTTTCCAATATTTTTCGTTTGTTTTCATCAGTTTCCTTTTTTATGATTTCATTGATATAGGAGAGGAAAGCATCTATCGGTGTTTGTTGTTCTATAAATCGGATTTCGGGCATTCTAGCAAAAGTTAATTTCGAGTCATCTATCACTACTAAGAAGAATTTATTCAGCAATTCTAACAATATTTCATCTCGGCGATATTTTTCTAGAATTTCTAAGGGCACATCTCCAGAAATCTGTAGTCTAAGAATAAGATCTGGATTATTATATTTTTCTACTTCTTTCAAGATATAGCTGCGGGGATCCCCTTGGCAGCGTTCTAAATTACATTTTACTGTCATCATGCGTCTAGCATTTACCTCTACAAATTCCTTATTAACTATACCATTTTCATTAAATTCTAGCCAAATAAAGCCCTTCTTTTCGTCATTTTCCTCCAAGAATGATTTTCGCTCGGTACTTCCGGGATAAACTATTAGCGTATTGCCTACTTTTTTCTCTTGGTGTCTGTGAAGATGACCTGCTGCAAGGTAATCTAATCCTTTGGGGATACTACTGAGTCTTATTATAGGATCCTTTGAAGTTTTGGCAGAAATATTGAATCCCTCAATATTGTAATGGGCTAAGAATATATTCACATCGCCTTCGATTGCGGGTCTTACGGTCTGTAAGGGATCTGCATTTCCTTCAAGTGAAAAATTGTACGTTACTCCAGAAATACAAACATCTAGACCGTTAACATGAACATGTTCTACACTTGCTTGTTGCCTAGTTGAAAAGTATGTCACGTACCCAGAAGCCTCTAATTCATCAATTGGTGATGCACCATCTTCGACAGATTTTGGTGTATCGTGATGACCCCCTATGATAAAGACTTTTACCCCCGCATTATATAAACTTCGAAAACTCCTTATTAACTGAACTCTTGGGGGATTTCTTGGATTTACCCGATCAAAGAGGTCTCCAGCAATAAGGAAAATATCAGGCTTTCTTTTAAGAGCGTAATCTATAATCTCTCTAAAACATCTCCAGAAGTCTTGTCTTCTTTCGTTTATTCGGTACTTAAATCTTGATA
>JAGGXM010000038.1 GCA_021163045.1 Thermoproteota archaeon
AGTCCCTTACCTAATAGTCCCTTATCTAATAATTTCTTGATTGCGTTCAAAATATTATCTAATATATTTGGAGAAAAGTACTGGAAATCCTTTAGTGGTATTGAAATAAATAGACTACTTTATTATGATGGAATCATACCTTCTGATAAGGATCTAGAGGAACATAATAAAATGCTGAACTTCTTTAATGAATTGCGTACGCAACTAGACTATTTTGATGTCAGGCTAGGAGATCTTATTCGTGATTCACAAGGAAAATTAAAACAAAAAGGTGTTGATGTACTTATTTCTGTTGATATGGTGATCAAAGCTTTCTTAAATCACTATGATGTTGCGATTCTTATTGCTGGTGATAGAGACTTTGTTCCTGCAGTAAGGGCAGTTCGTGAATTAACTGGTAAATATGTCTATTGCATCTATGCATATAAACACATTGCAGATGAACTTTTAAGAATCGTTGACATTTTCTTACCTATTGTTAAGGATGACCTCAAAGAGATCGCTGAAAAAATAAGTAAGTATTGAAAGATCGATTAATGATTTTTTTGGTGTTCCTATTCATATCTTAAGGCCTCTACGGGCTCCAATTTAGCTGCCTTCCATGCAGGATATAAACCAAATAAAACGCTTACGAAAAGCCCAAAAGCTAGTGCTCCAACGAGTGTAGTTGGTGTTAAGACGGGAATTAATTCTACAGAGGTTGTGCTAGCTGTAATTCCTCCTGGACGCCCTCCAAAGCCAGTAAAACCAAGCCTAGAAAAAATTTCAGCCATTAAAATCCCAGATCCAATACCTAATATCGACCCTATTAGACCAATTAAGAGGGCTTCGCCCAAGAAAACTAACATAATTGTTCTATTTTTAGCACCTAATGCTTTCAGTATTCCTATTTCTCTTGTTCGTTCCATAACTGAAACGATCATTGTGTTCATTATACCAATCCCTGCAACCAAGAGAGATATGCTTGCAATCCCGGCTAGAAACATTTTTACTGTTGAGAACACTGTTTCAAGAGTACTTAACAAGGCTGTAGAAGAAATTACACTAACTTGATCACTGAAGAGTTCCCTAATTTTTTCTGAAGCCTCATTTATTGTTTTCTCATCACTATCCTTTAACTGAACTATTATTTGATTACACTTTTCTCCAAAGAGATTTATCGCTGTAGAAATGGGGATATAGACACTTCCGTCCGAAGGACCGCCAAGGCCAAAACCTCCAATTTCCTCTAAAATCCCTGCTACACGAAAAGTATAGGATACATTTACTGGGAGATAGCCATTTCTCGTTGTCCATAACAATTCAATTGTATCATTTAGGTCGCAGATCCAAGTACCATTCTCCCAAGGATCCGCTACTCTAGCACCTAGGAGTATGGTATCATTATTTGGGATAAGGGGAATTTCGCCCATTTCTGCAGAGAAAGTATTATAGATTTCCATATACTCCGTAAAGTTAACACCAACAATAGTGACCATCTGCGATGTATTTCCGGCTCTTATATATCCTGTTTTTTGAATAATAGCTACTACATTTTTTACTTCTGGAACATTATTTTCTATTAGCTCTGTATCATTAACTAAAAGGTAAAAATCTGACGGCTCTGCAGAGCTTATCCCATCACTTCCGCGTGGTGTAACGATAAGTGTATCGGTAGCCAATCCTCTCTGAAGTTGCATAGTTATAGCATTTTGAAAACCTTGGCCAAAGGACAGCAATGCTACAATTGCGGCTATACCGATAACAATACCTAAAATTGTTAGTGCAGCTCTGAGCTTTCTTAATCGAATGGCGCCAAATGCATATGAGAAAATATCCGTTAATTTCATTTTATCTCCTCTCCTCCAGAACACCATCGACAATATAGAGCTCTCTTTCGGCATAATCTGCAACAGACTGATTATGCGTTACAAGAATAACCGTTAAATCATCTTCTTCATTCAATTTTTTTACCAATTTCATTATTTCAGCAGCAGTTTTAGAATCCAGATTTCCTGTTGGTTCATCCATCAGAAGATATCGCGGATTATTTACTAATGCACGTGCTATTGCTACACGCTGCTGTTCTCCGCCACTTAATTCCATAGGTTTATGTTTCATCCTATCCTCCAAACCAACCATCTTAAGAAGCTCTATAGCTTTTCTTCTCCTTTCAGATTTGCTAACACCAGCTATTGCAAGCGATAATTCAATATTTTCTAGAGCTGAGAGCCTAGGGATAAGATTAAAGAATTGAAAGACAAAGCCTATTTTACGTCTAAGCTCTGCGAGTTTATTTTCATCTAAAGTAGATATATCCACTCAATCTATTATTACTTTTCCTTCTGTAGGTTTATCTAAAGTACCTATAAGATTTAGCAACGTTGATTTATCGCTTCCTGATGGGCCTAAGATCGCTATAAAATCCTTAGGATAAACCCGCAGATTTACACCACGTAGAGCCTGAACAGGAATCTTGCCTAGCATATATGTTTTCCTTAGATTAATTGTCTCAACGACCAGCATCATAGAATTCTCTCCTTAAAATTCCGCATTAATCTTCCTAATTTTATCAATCAGTTGCTCTAAAGCATCTCTTAACTCTTTTACTGCTTTATCAAAATACTTATACTCAAGGTTAGCTCTAAGTTCGAACAGAACTTGGAAAAATTTTCTCATGGTCTCCCATAATCCCTTCATTTTTTCAGAGTATAAAGATAGTAAAAGAGGTACTAGAAAAAGTCTGGGAAATGGAGGTGGCGGATAGGGAATAGAAGGTCTGGGAGATTCAATTTTTCAGGTTTCTACCAGAATTTTACATTGCTCTTCAAAAAATTTTCTCCCTTTATCAGGAAGTGAGTGTCGTTTTACACCCTTTTCCTCGGTTGGTACTACCTCTATAAAGCCCATATCCTTTAGCCACGCTAAAAGAGGATATATATTTGAATTTTCATATTTCTTTCGGGTGTTTTACTGTTATACCGAGCAAGCGTTCAATTACATTACTTTTTTCGAGGATTTCTTCGTCGCCAGTAGTGAATACATCGATAAAGTCTTTTATCATATACGCGTATGCTATATGTATCAGATCCAATGTCCTAAGTTGGATTTTATCAGCAAAGATTATTGATAGATAATATTCTAATGGAATTCTCGCACGTGATTTTTCAACCTTGTATGAAAAGAG
>JAGGXM010000116.1 GCA_021163045.1 Thermoproteota archaeon
AGATAGATATAGACGATTACTCCTAATGTGCCGCTTACTGCTTGTAGAATTATTAGATAGTCGTTTAGCCACACTGGAATGAAGCTTGCTCTGAATTTTTGGAATTTCTCATAGTCATTGAGCTGGTTAAACCAAGATCCTGACGTAGATTCTGCTTTTCTAAAGAATGCATATCCTTTGATGACTATGTTCTTAATGTTTGTATCTGCCTCGGCACAGCCATCCTTCTTAGTCCTTATGATTACTTTTACTGTTGTTTTGTAGTTATTTACGACTAATGCGATGTCCTTTGTTTTCTTAATGTACTTGTCTCCTGTCTCTGGAACTGGATTATTTAGATCTCCAGCTACAGTCTGTTCATTTATCGAGATCTCATAATAGTGATATGCTCCGCCGAGATAGAACGGCCATACGGTACTATGTTTAGCCTTGTATTCAAATTGTAGAGATTCGCACGTAAATTTGTATATCTCATAGCCATTCTTTAAATCAGCGTAGAAATCCGCTGATGTTGCCAGATTGAGTTCTAACTCGAATGTTTTTGTAACCGTTGTTGGATCTAGAAGTGCTGCATGAGCTTTAAGCTCGCTTTCGAATTTATATGTAAAGGATTTCTTGTATTCGTTATCGCCTGTTGTTTCCCCCGTGTCATCATCGCTACCTATACTTCCAAAGCCACCTTGAGCTACGAAACCTATAACTGTAAACAGTACAAGGAAGATTACTATACCGCCTATTAACTGAATGTACTCCTGCTTCATTTCTTCTTACCTCCTATCGCTTTTTTAGCTTTTGTATGCGCTTTGTGCCAAGAACTTCTGATCTTACTCAGCAGGGTTCCATCGAAAATTGAGAGGGTTATCCCGTAGAGCCAGTATGCAAGTGTTACAATGTATTCCGCTAAGATCCCAATGATCGGGATTTCAAAAAGCGATGCTTGGAATGTATTGTAGAATAGCTGCATCGCAAGAGCTGGAAGATTGAATAAATAGACGACTAGAACTATTGCAAGACCATAAATCCCGCCTAAGATTATGTATGTATACTGCCGCTTTGATAAGATATATAACGGAACTACGAATACGACTACGGGCCAAATTACCATAAATACTATGAAAAATAGTTTTAGCATTCCTACAGCAAAAGCGTATATTGCTTCTCCCATACCAGTACCTATATTTCCAAGGGCAAAAAATGCTCCGAGTCCTATTGCTACAGCTAATATTACAGCTACTAACATTAAATTCCCTCCTGTAAGGCTTGATTAAGCATATCAGAAATAAAGTCGTAGATTGCGTATAATATGTCATAAAGCCCTGGCACTCGCAGGATTGGGAATGCGTACATGAGCAGAAAAACTACAGTAAGGACAATAGACGCTATCAGTAAGAACTTAATGAACTTTAGTTTCCCGTAGATTGTAAGCGCTGTGAATACTATTATAATAGCTCCGTAGATCGCCTCACTTGACATTCTTCTTCCTCCTGTAAGTGATTATCCCTGCAGGGACTATGATTATGGCTGCCAGAATCAGCAGGTTCTGCGGAACAAATAGAAATGCGAACCATGATGCAGTCGCATTCTCTACTCTTAACTCAGTGATATAGATATAGTACGTACCTGCGGGCCTCGTCTCTCGTCCAATTTGAAACTTTATCCAGCCATCTGCTGCAGCCGATGATAAATCTATCGCGCCGGTTTCAAACCACGTCCATGTCGTTGCGCCATACGGGTCGCCTGGATAGCTGTAATATACTTCGTCCCCATCGCAGAAGATGCTGAATGGTACAGGATATGAGTTGCCTGCTGAGACTCTATAGCTCTTTACTCTTACTCTGAACTTTATGTTGCTCCAGTCGCCTGATACTTTTAGCCAGAGAGTTACGAATATCGGCTCTGTGTTACTGCTATATTCACGTACGTATGTTGGATCATCGTCATCAGTCAGATAGTTATAATAGTCATAGCCGCTCTGGGTATCCTCGTGTGCCTCCGAGTAGCTGGGCGGATTTACAAATGTGTACATCTTTGTATCAAATTTCTCATACTGATGCTCGATCGTGTATTGCTCGCCACTTTTTGCTCCGGTCCCAACAACTTTAAAGTACACATAGTAATCAATTGTATGACTTTCACTAGTTGATAAGCTGAGATCTTGTAAGTGTTGCTCAATTGTCATAATATTCGTCTGATATGTCTTTTGCTCTCCGCTTGAGAATGTGTCCTGAGCGTCATATAGAGGATACTCGTGATATTTCGATGCGTCTGATGAGTCTTGAGCCTTGACTTTTATTGTTATAGTGAACGTACTTTGCATGTTCTGGTATGTAATCTGTAGCGTGGCTTTTATTTGTACGTTGGATCCTTCTTGCCATGCTGCAGTAAAATGCTCATCTTTTATTAGTTGTACTGAGAACCACTCTGTATCATTCCCTGCACGATCTTCATTTGGCGGCTTAGAAAAGAAGTAGAGGAAACTCGCCGATATGATCAACATAATAAATGCTGCCACGATGAGTGCTTTGAGTAAATTCTGTAATCTTCTTTTCTTTTCGTGTGAGAGCTGTTTCTTACCTATTTTATATAGCTCCCTCGCTGCTAAAATGATAATAATGATCCCTGCTATGATCGCAACGTTTGCTGCATTCTGTAGAGAGAAAAAGCTAGTCACGAGAACCTCCGGGCTTACTGTAGTACTGCTTGATTCTGTTTCTTGCTGGTAGTTGTTAGTTGTGAACCAGGTATAGCTAATCGTAACCGTCAATGTTTGCCCACTTTTTGTTCCAGTACTCTGGACCTCTATTGTTATGTAGTACTTTATCGTAGCGCTCGATGTTGGTGCGTCGCAATCCTGCAAGTGCGTAGAGATGTCCATCGCTGAAGATGGAAATGTGTATGTCTTACTTGCTGGCGGAGATGTCCCGATCTGGTCTGGGAACGTGTATCCGTACGTTGCTGCTGAATACTCGTGATAACTATTATCCGAACTGTCAACTCCTTTTATCTTTAAGAAATTCACTTTGATATTCTGGATGTTGGTTCCCGAGACTTGTACTTGCACTTGGAACTGAATCTTGCTCTGAGATGCCCACGTTCCATTAACTGTATATTTTGTCTCAGATTTGCTCCCTGTGATTGCAGCAAGGAATGATGCTTCTTTTGTCTGTCCACCCACGTTTATGTACACGTCCATGGACTCACCGTATGGTGTTTCCGCATGGCCCCAAAGACTGCGGCCGAATATATTTGTAGCTGGCTGCGTAAGAAAATAATACGATATGATGCCAACTGCCACCACTAGAAGAACTATTAGAGCTATCAGTTTTTTCTTGTTTCTACTAAAAAATGAAAAATTATGCAAAAATTATCCCTCCTCGGCCAAAAAAGAAATTTTAGCCTCGCTTGAAAATGTAGAGCACTACAAGTATCAGCGCTATCGCTGCAAATATTACCACGCTGTAGTTCGCTATAACATCTAAGATTGATGCCTTTGGTTGACCTACTTGAACTGAGACAGTCTTAGATGCTAGTACTGTATTGTTTGCGTCCCGTAATTCGAACTTTACGGTGTGCTTTCCCTCACTTGCGAATGACGTTTGATATTGCTTGCTTGTAGATCCTGATCCTTGAGTAAGACTAACTGAGCTTAATAATAGCTCTGTCCCACTATCTACGATAACGTATAAGCTAGCGCTTATTGTCTCGTTCACGAATGACCAAGTGACATAAACCGTAAATGTTACGTCTTCTGCAACATCTATCTTCCTGTCTGAGCTCGCGTCCTGCCAGGCTACTGTAAGTAATATCTGCCGCTCGGAGACGATTATAGAGAATGCAGCAGTTGCTAATACATAGCCTGTAGAGTTGTCAATGAGCTTGCCTGTAAAGCTGAAGGTCCCGGTCTTTGAAGTTGAAATCGCGGATAATGTATGCGTCTGAGAATACGTTCCGTTGCCTGATACGCTTATTCCTGTGATTGTTAGAATTAATTTGTTAGAACTGTTGTAAATTTCGACTTTTAGAGGCGTACTTGTTGCGAAGTTCTTGTAGTCGAATTTGATTAATGCTTGGACCGTCTGGCCGATGTAGTAAGCGCTTTTGTCGGGAGTTATTGAGAAATTAGAAATCTCGGGATTGGCAGCATGTACGTTTGCAAGAAGTACGGGCGCGAGGAGGGCTATTAAAATAGCCATAGCTATTGCTCTATTCTTTATCTCAAATCCCTCCTATTGATTGAATTTTAGAAGAGGGTCGAGAAGTTGTTTTACTTCCGTCATACCCTCCAGTCTATAATATATATTAGTGAATATAAAAAAATCACGGAAATTGCCTATTTCTAATATTTTCCGTTTACTAGAAAAAGCGGAAATTTTTATGAAACTAGATAAAAGTAAGAGAAAGAATTTACTTAAAAAGCGATTTTTATAATGTGCAGAAAACGGAAATTTTTTAAAAAAAACAAATAGAAATAAGTGTTAATGATTAGAACAGGGCGATTTCTTGACAGATATAAGTATTTCTGTAAAGGGTGAGCAGTTCTTTAGAGTGTTAATTGCTCTTGTTCTTGTTGGAGCATTTCTCATATTATCTGATCATGAAGAGGGGTGGAGTGTTCTCGGCGCAGTAATCGTTATCCTCTTTACGTTGATATTCCTCAGTGCTGTTACAAAAGTTACAAAAAAGGGAGTTTGGGGTTAGATATTTAATATATGAGAAAAAGCGGAAAAATTACAATCCAAGCAACTTACGTATCTTATTCCATATATCTAACTTTAATTGGAAACATTCTTCATCATTCTGTTGTTTTTTATTTAGAATCTCTTTGATAAAGAGAGTGTGCCTGAGAGTGTCACAGAGCTTCCGGGTTAGTTTTCTCTTCGTTTTTAAGGCATCATATAATCTTTTTGCTTCTTTACAATCTAGGGTTCGAAGTTTTTTAGCAAGCTCTTTTAGAAGATTTTGACAATCTCCAATATTTTCTCTAGGAAGGGATACAGATGGCGGATGTTTAATGGGGCTAAGAGGATGTTTCTTAGGTTTTAATGACAAACAGATCACCTCTACAATGACCTATTTCTTAATCTTTCTGCGAATTCCTGTAATATTCGTTTACATGCCTTGTAAGCCTCTGCTATCTCAGAGTATACTGCAATCATTTCTTCGAGTTCCTCTAATGTCAAACTACTATAAGCT
This sequence comes from Thermoproteota archaeon, assembly GCA_021163045.1. GTDB lineage: Archaea > Asgardarchaeota > Njordarchaeia > Njordarchaeales > Njordarchaeaceae > Njordarchaeum > Njordarchaeum guaymasense. Next base: position 5,194 of record JAGGXM010000116.1, read on the forward strand.
TTGAATGTACTTATGAAGTAGTTAAGCGCCATACTTATTGCTTCATCTTCGGAAATGCCTCTTTTTTTCATGAGAAACTCCTTATATCGCCATGCTGCAAGCGGAAGACCTGCGCGGGTCCGAAATTCAGCCTCTTCTATAGATTTTACTCTAATTTTTCCTTCGCTAGACATACCAACCACCTCAATAAAAGAAAATGTGTATGATTTTATTTAAAAAGATTCCCCTATGGGGGGAGTACCCATATTGAATAAATTTTCCTTGCGTATAGGACAATAAAAAGAAGGATTTATTTTAGCGAATAATAGGTTAGGGGGAAACCATCAAATTCTAGATTTGGCTCATATTTGCCCTTTAAAATGCCCTTCTTTTCTAATCTCAAGCAAATTTTCTTAACTCTCTCATAGATTCTTCGTTCAGTCTCTCTTCTCTTTACATTGAGTTTTTCGCAGACGTAGGCTACTATTTGTACTAAGTAGCCCTCTCCATATTCTCTAAAAAACTTTAGAATAAGTCTTTTTGTTCTACTCTTCCTCATTTTCTAAACCTCTTTTGTATTTGTCCCATACGGCAGCGAAAAAATGTTTAGAATGATTCTCTGTAGCCTTTTATCGCTTTTTACTAGCTTTAGAGTTGGACAATCATTATAGTTCTTGTAGGGGCATTCTTCCTCAGGGCAGTTCTCGCAAGTTAGAGCTAATGCTAACTCTTCGTCATCCATTGAAGATCCACCTCTCTATCGCTCTCTTTGGGAATAAGAAGACGTGTTTGATTCTCTCGTTTTTTTCCTTGTAGAAGAATGTTGCTCTGTAGTATCGCTTAAGCTTCTCGAGTTTTGAAGTTATTCCTAGGAACTTAGCCTGAAAATTCTTGAGATCAAGAGTTAGCCTGACGTTCGCGCCAGAGACCGTAATGATAAATACTATTTCGTTCTTGCGAAACTCGTCGGGTCTCGCATCTGACCGTAAATAAGATGTTATTTTTACGTCATAGCGAAATTTCTTCTTTATTTGAGATCCCTCCTTGGGAAAATTATCCAACTACCGTCTATTTTTGCACCCTTCTTGCGTAGTTCCTCATAGATTATTGGTGCATGAGCTTTGAACTCTCCAGGTGAGAGCCCTAATTCTCTCTGCAATTCTTTCTTCGTTATGATCTTGTATGCTGCCTCTACGTTAGTTTCCCTCATTGCATTTGTAACTAGATCTAATCTCTCGAGAAAATTCAGCTTATTATAATCTACTTCTTTTTGCTTGCGCTTTTTGTATCTCTGTTGCTTAAGAAAAAACTTAGCCTGCTTGTGAGCATCAATGAGTAAGAATCTGATCTCATCTATTCTCTTGAGCAATTCTGCGGTCTGCTCTGCAATCTCATCAACTGAGAGATATAGGATCCTTGTGTATAATTTTGAGAAAATTAACTCGAAATTAATCAGGTTTGATCTTATCTGCTTGAGATTCTTGAGGATTTTAAGCTTTACCACAGCTCATTCCTCCTCTCCGTAATCTATAATATCCACAAGTGATGCTTCATCGCGGTATTTCTTCACATCTGCAAGCGTGATGTCGTACTCTGCACGCATTACGAGTTTTCCGCAGTTGAAGTATAGAAAGAAGAGTTTTTCCGCCGCTATGTATTTGAAGAAGATGAAGATTTCGACTATAGGATATTTCTTTAGTACCTCTCTGAGAAGATCTGAAAATACAGGTACGCCGCATGTTGTACTGTAAACGAATGCGTTGTCCTTGAGGTCTTTTATTGGGAGTAGACTATGTCTTGCGATGACGTAGATCATTGAGTTTATTTCCTTTGGGAATAACGGATTTTCTTCAGGCAATATTTCTCACCCCATCCTTATGCTGTGTGAAAATTCAACAATTTTAAACACGATCTGCTTTAGAGATCTTGCGGAAAGGCTCTTTCTGAGCTCTTGTTTTTTATCGCCCGGTAATGATCTAATGAATTCTGTCAGAGCTTTTTTTCCTGAATTTTCGTATACTTCGATAGCTTTTTCGATTAGATGTTGAATGTTCATTCCGTTCATTCCTGCTCCGCTCCTGTTTCTAAGTCCAGAGTTGCCTCGAATAATACTAATGCGTCCTCGGGATCCGCTGTCTCTTCAGATGCCCAAATCTCCTTCCTCGTTAACCAGACTACCCTGTATAGATCATCTGTCGGATCAGGTCGTTTTAGAAGAAAGATTGCGACATTCCTGCTTGGATATGCAGCTTTTATTGCGACTGACGCAAAGATTCTGGTTAGTATCTTGTATGCTGTTTCGCTGATTTTTTCTCCGCTAACGAGATATGCCCTGCCTATCTCCTGCATTATAGCTCTACCTCCACCGCCACTTCGAACAACGTTTTTTTCTTGATCTTCTCAAAGAACTCTCGGTCCGTATGTGCTTTTAGATCGATTTCTGCTAATTTCTCTGCGATTTTCATGCAAAACGCTTTTTCTTGTTCTGTTAATGGGAGAAATGCAAGATCTGCGTAGCAGATTGATGGTTTACGCATTGATCTAGGTCTGTTATCTGCGTAGATCTTTGCAGCTAAAATACGGAGTAGGCGCTCAGACCCCGTCATGTTGGGGCCCCTCACGTTGTTATTTGATTTGCTTGATAGCATAGAAATCCCTCGATATTTAAATACTAGTTTTTACTATTAAAAACTTACTATTACTAGTTTTTACTTTCAATATTGCATGCGAATATATAAATAGTCATATATCAGTAAATACTAGTAGGTGATTACAATGCCTAGACCAAAGAAGGCGAGCGTAAAAGTAGGTCTTAGTGTTCCTGTAGCGCTAGTAGAAAAAATAGAAAAGTGGGTCAAAAAGAAGGGGTTTTCTGATAAGGCTGAGCTCATAAGAACTGCAATTAGGGAATACATAGAAAAATTAGAGCGATCGGGGGACGACCCTGATGAAGTCATAAAGTCTTAGACTTTTTTTCTTGTAATTTTTGACGAGCTTTCTTTTTTTGGAATATTCTATTTTCTCTTTGAAACCTAAAGCTCTTCTTGCAATCACTAATGCTGCGAGTACATGTATCGATTTATCTTTGAAGATTTTAGAGTACTTTATTTTCGCGATCTGAGATGAATATTTCTCTGTAGGAAATCTAATTGGGATGCCCTCTCTAGCACATCTGCTTTTGAATATAGATTCCATAAGTCTATATGGGAAATCATATTTGAACCAAGGAAAATGTTTTTGAAAACCTTTAGAATCTGTCATTATTCTTAGGGATTTTGATATGTGGCCTACTGCGAAAGCTATATTTTTGTATTTTTCTCGATAATAATTTACTATTTCCTTGATTTTATGTCCTGCGACGTTCCTGTATGCATCCTTATTCTGTTTATTTGGAAATCTAATTTTAAACTCTCTGAATTCTATAGGATTTCCATCGCTATTCACAGCTGTTGTAGCAATTAGTTCCGGATTCAAATCCACTCCAACCATTATGACATCCTTAGGAATTTTTATTTTCCTTGGATCTTTGAATGAAATTGTAAAGCGTGCTATACCCAATTTATTCTTTATATCAAGAATCTCTATATTTGCCACATATTTTGAGCCTAAACTCTTTAGAAATTCACGCTTAGATCTATTTGTTATTATTGGGATCTCTATGCGTCTGTATCCTTTATAGCCTCTATAATCCGCTATTGGCATTTCCAGTATTGGTTTCTCATTTTCGAATAGTACTTTAGTGATATTTCCTCGGGTTGTTGATCCGAAACTAGTAAGTTTAAACCTGTTCCGTAATCTCTGTCTCTTGGGATTTTGCCTACGTCTTTTCACCGCGAGAAATAGATAGTGTGCCTTTTTTATGCTACCGGTTCTGTAGCCACTATGAATGGGATAGTACTTGAACTCACGTTTTATTTCAGTCTCAGTCAGATCATAACAGAATAATTTGTATGCTCGCTTAAATATTGTGTTTGCGAATTTAGCTGTTAGAACAAGTTTTTTGTAGTCTTCTTCATTCAGGGCCTTGAGATTCAGTTTTACTGTTGTTGTTAGATATATCATATAATCACCAGTAAATACTAGTAGAAACAGAAAAATATATAAAGCTTCTTATATTTACTAGTATTTACTACCGATGATGAGAGGTAAGAAAATACGGGCAAAAGCCCGGACCGTTGGCGGGATGGAAGCCGCCTCTGAATACTACGGGTCCTCTTCGAAAAATAGCCCCAGATTCCTGATGGGGCCTAGGAAGAGGGAATTCCCGGGATGACGGCCGACTTAAATTTTTATTTTCTTTTTTCTTTCTTCTTCAGCAATAAATATTTCGGTGATAGGCGAAATGCCGTATGCAGCTGGGTATATGGCGGCTCGGAGATACAATGCTGGCGAGATTGTTGACCCACGTCCATGGGCTAAAGGCGATCTTGCAACGAAGGCGTACAGGAAATATAAGCATCTAGGACCTGTTTTACCAACATTAGGGTATGGTG
>JAGGXM010000080.1 GCA_021163045.1 Thermoproteota archaeon
GCACCTGAACAATACAGATCTGGAAAGTCGTCAGTACAAGCGGATATTTGGTCTTTAGGTGCTACATTTCTGTTTTGGATAACTAATATGCCACCCATACTTTTCTTAAAAAATTATCCTAGAGAGAACACGCTTCTAAAATATGATCTACTAGAACTCACTTTAAGTTTGATCTATGGAAGTTCTATACCAAGTCTCTTGAGGATTATTAAAAAATGCTTAGGATACCCACCTGAAAATAGATATCAATCCGTAATGGCTCTCAGAGAGGATTTTAAAAATATTATTGACCAAATATAAAAAACTATGGAAGAGGAACAGCTTCTTTCATTTTCGTTTTTACTATATCTACCTGTTTTATTGGTTTTGCTTCCCTATTAAGGATATCTGCGATTATAATACTTAGTAGATCTCCTATGAATATTGGCTCCATTAATGTCCTCCAAGAGTACTTTTCGTCATTTACATTTACGTTTATGATCTGCTCTGATGAAAATGACGCATCGATTACCTCATAGTATTTTTTAACGATGTCATTAGCGGATTTTCTCCTGAAAATGAATAACAATAATCCCTCTTTTTCTTCGATTAGAGAACACAGAAGATTATGCCCCATCTCAGGGAAATAGTCCCATTGTGCAATTCGCTTCGAATTTTCTCCTAATTGATTTCTAAATCGTCTAGCAACGGGGATCGTAGCATAATCGGCTATTATCGCCAGTCTTCCTGCTTGGGCCAATTTTTTAGCCATTAGTGTAACTTCTTCTTTATGTTTTGAGTAGTATTCGATAGACTTCTTAATCTCATTTAAAGCTTCCTTAAGTTCGGAAGCGACCCTATTCTCGAAGCCAAGGATTTTAGCAAAGATCTTCGCGAAAAAGGTTATACCAAAAGGTAAATGCGACCGAGTCTCTAGTTTAGTTACATTTTCTATCACTGGAATTTTCATTTTAATGAATGGTAAGTTATGTTTAGTAGCGTATTTCTCTAAGTATCCCCCTTTAGAAACAACAATTGGCTTGTATCCATGTTCCCGTAAATCTCTTATAGCATTCAGAATCTCAAGGGTCGTTCCTGAATAACTAAATGTTACGTAAAGTGCATCCTTTCGTTTAGGTACTTTCGGCGCTCTATAAACCTCTATTGTTGCCTCTGATCCTATATTAGTAAAGTACGTTTTCATGAACTCCCCAGTCAATCCGGAGGTACCAATTCCTGCAAATATAATTCGATCTGATTTAGGAAGTTCCACTTCTATCTTAGAAGACAACGCCGATTCTATCAGTAATGGTGTTGCCAGAACTTCATAGATCATATTATGATTTTTCTCGGATACCAGATTTAAGAATTCTTGCATGATACTCACCAAGTAATTTCTTATGTTTTAGAATTTTTTCATACAATATGTAATCATTTATTCCTAAATAAAAACTCTGAATATACTCATAACCATAAAAAAGAATTCTAAATAAATATATATAGCAAAAAGTATAGTAAAAGCCCAAAAATCATCGATATCGCGGTCACGGTTAGAGAATCTTTTATCAGATATTTAACGTCAATTTCGTAGTAGTCTGCAGTAAACACAACACATGGATGAATTGGCGATAAAATGTATCCTAACAAAGTTGTATAATACATTAACGCTAGATCTAGGGCAGACATAGATCCAAATTTTGCTATAAATATTGGTATCAATATAACAAGAGGTGTAGATGTTCTACCCGTCAGGAATCCCAAAGTAAAGCTAATCACGATCAGGAAGACCCAAGTTGGGATTTCTAATATTTCGATTAATTCCGAAACTCCAGATACCTTAAAAAAGCCTTGATAAAGGTATATAAATAATATCAAGAAAAAGAAATCCCATGGTTTTGACTTCTTAGATATCTCGAAAAAGGATTTTATAGAAGGCTTAGAAACAATAATAGCCAAAATTAGGCTCGCAGATACTCCGATTAGAGTCGCAAGCGATTTTAATCCTATAAATGTTCTTAAAAGAAAGTCTATCACTGGAGCAATTGCAATTATAAATATCGGCACAAGAAAATCCTTCCACTTCGTTTCATTTTCAGTAGAATCTAGTTCTGTAGAACTACCTAATAGGAGATACTGCCCAACAAGCCATGTTAAAATGAAGAATGGAAATAGATATAGTATGACCTCATAGGTTATCAGACCAGCCAATTGGCTCGCTATAATTAGTGTTGGGGCAAGGGGATAAATCAGATGCAGAATATGCCTAAACCACACATTAATGCTTCCTTTCCTAATTTTTGATATTTTTTCGCCTCCAGCTTTATCTACTAAAGGAGCTGAAAATAAAGCACCACCCGGCATTGGTAGCAATCCCAACATAGCAGGAGAAAATAAAATTAGTGATTTTCTGCTAAATTTATAATTCTTAATCATAGAGTCCAACAAACCAGATTCGTTCAAAAGGCCTCCTAACACGGGAATTAGGCCTACAGCAATAGCTAAGAGCAATGTTTCTATATTTGTTAGACTTTTAATTGTGTTCTCTAAGAAAATTTCTGGTGTTAACGTTAGTAGTCCAAGTGTCATGGCTCCAAAAAATATACCTATTGTAAGACTTTTTCGGGATGCAACCAAAATTACTATAAGAGATAATAGGAATGCTGCTATTGTAATTACTGAGTTCAACACGAATCCTCCAAAATTTTTCGTACTTTGAATCCTAAGATTCAAAATTCTTTATCGTATATAAATTTATTACAAGTATTACATCTCTTTGTCTAATTTTATGAATTAGAGAAATCGCTTAAGGAAATTTTTCAAACACATCTGGGCCTTCTTTTCTATACTTTTCACTTGTAATCCATAGTTTCTGTAGATTTCTTAATGATGCAAGGAGACTTCCACCGATCCAAGCTGTTAAATGTCTATTCATGATAGCCCAAATTCTTACTCTAAATCTATTAGATGTTAATTCTCGTAGCTCTTTATACAGCCTTTTCTTTAAATCCTCGAAACATTGTAGATCCGCCGTTTAAGATTATGTTATTGTATAAATCTCCACGAATATCAAAATCGCACCGATTGATAACATCGGTAATTGCTTCATGAAGTGGCATCTCTTTGATGTTCGCTAAGCTTGGATTGAAAAGAACCTCAGGAATTAAAAAACGTTCTTTACCGAGTTCAAGTATGTTGCTATCCGGCATGATATACTCCTTCTTTATTTTTTTCAGGTTCTTTCGAGTAGCAACTAAGCTCTTTTTCATAATCGAGAGCAACATAACATAGGGATTCTTTAATATTTCTTGCTATTGATATCCCTTCATACGTTTTGAAATGGAATCCTCTTCGAGCCATATACTCCATAATCATTTGTGTTATATCAATTCCGCTTAAATTAATTTTCTTTACTGCATGAGAGATTACAAAACCCTCTTGAATGGGCACAATGTAAGTAGCCCCCGCCCCCGAACTAACAACAAGTCCTGTAGTTCTCTCTAGAGCAAATAGAGCTAAGACAGCATCTATTCCCAGATATATTGCAGGCACATTAAATATTTCGAACATTATTTCGGCTATCTTCCTTCTGTTTTTGGTAGGAATATCTGGGGATCTGATCAATAAGATCGAATATTGCTTCGGATCTATTTTGATATCATCATAGAAAGTATAGTCCCATATGCTAATCATTGCGTCCCAGTTTCTGATTATGCAACGTTCAATAGGATAAATCAAATCGGTGATTCCTTTCCTTGAGATAGCTTCTTTACCAATATAGTATCTACTTCTAAAATCCATATTATTTCTTACATTAGAGACCTTTCTTTTAACAACTGTTGGTATTATGGTTCTTGGTACTTGTTCGCCCCCGAAACCATTTTTCGTAAACCCTGTTCCATTATCAATTATTACTACACGAGAGGGTACTCGACTTTCAGTTACTGGCATCTTCATTCACTTAAAAAGATAGAAATTCTAAAATTGAAACACTGACACATTATGATTTTCTACTTGTTTATTATTTTCGTAGTCTTTCATCAATGATAGCATGTTCAATATGAATAAAAAAGAACTAAACACTAAACAACAAAAATAGAATAAATAAAAAAGTTTATCCTCTCCTTTTTACTAGGAAAATTATTGCAACAACAGCACTGGCAGCGATAGTAATAGATAATACTGTTGTGGTATTTAGCCCGAAAGGTAATTGACCACCACCAACTTTGAAGGAATAAACAGATGTTACTTCCTTATTTCCTAAGTTATCATACGCTACAATATAATATTCAATCATACTACCGGCAGCTTGACCGGGAATTGTAGCTCGCCAAACACCTCCAACAAGTGTCATCTGTACAGAAACCCAATCACCTGTGCCGACTCTATACCAGAGCGTAACATTCTTAACCCCACAACCAGCATCGCTAACGGAAACTGTTATGTTAATACTCTCATCTTTTGTTGGCTGACTTGGAGAAATTGAAGGCTCTCCTATTTCTGGCCCAGTATTATCTACTGTTACAACGAAAGTTGTACTATTTACATTATCTAAATTGTCATATGCCTTAATTTCAATAGTATACTGCCCGTCGTTATATTGTGCTGTATTCCATGTATATCTATAGGGAGCTTCTGTATCCGTATGGACAAGTTCGCCATTAATGTAGAAAACTACTTTCTGAACGCCGGATTCTGGGTCTGAGACCTCTGCGCTTATATCAACTATCTGGTTGACATAGGATCCCGGAGTTGGCGACATTACTATTAATTCAGGCGGTCTTCCGTCAACTATAATTTGTAATTTCGAGGTCAACCACGGGCTATAAGTTACATTCCCGTATACTTCTTCAGGATCTCCAGAATCAGGGTCATCTGTGTAATTTGCTCCATCTGGGCTACCCCACCAATTAAGGAGGGCACTTACATTTTCATCATTGAAATTCTCTGTGTAGAGACCCCACATGCCGTTTGTATATATGTTATTCATCGTAATATTGATATTAGAACCACCATCTTGAACTAATATTCCGTAGAAGTTATTTGTTATTTCATTATAGGTGACAAGAACATTTACGCATTCTTGTAAACCAATTGCATGCGGGTCAAATCCTATATTTCCTGAGAGTATGTTATTCCTAATGAGTACATTCTGGCATGAGGAAAGAGCAATACCTTCATCTAAATTATATCTTATCCGGTTTCCCTTAATAGTTAGACCATTACATCCAAATCCCACTACACCAGCAGTTCCGTTATCCATAATAGTATCTGCTATTAAGACATTTTGACATCCAACAAGCTCGATGCTATTCTCCCCTAACGATAAATCTAGACCCATGATAGTAACATTAGTAGATCCAATTACTATTACGCTACCAGCGTCCTTAGGAACTACATAATTATTAACGTTATAAAGGTAATAGATAGGTTTACCATTAACTTTATTTCCAGATACCTCATAGTCCGCTAACTTTTGGAATGGTGGAAAATCAAAGATAAATAATCCATCATGTACAAAAGTGTTGTTAATGATCTTCATTCCAGAACTTAACCATACTTGGACGCCGTTGAACGTATTATCCATTATTGTGTTTCTTATAAAGGTTATATTCGCACTATTGTAGATCAGTACTCCGTAATTACAGAGATGAATAAAATTGCTCTTTATAGTTACATTCGTTACCGTGAAGCTTGAATTACTTGAGGTATCTCCTACTACAATCCCATAGTAGCAATAGGCAAAAACGGTATTTTCGATATATGAGTCATTAGCTTTGATCCAAAGACCTGGAGCTATTTCTTTATTATAGCCACAATAATATACAGAACTATCTTTGATTAGGAGTTTGGCTCCCGGCTCAACTACGAAGAAATAATGCGTCTCTGTGACATCGATATAACTTTTAATATAAGAATCGTTAAGTATTTGAAGTTCTCCGCCAGCTTCTACAGTTATTCCAAATTCCCCGTGATAACTTGAGTTTATTTGCAACGTGACATTAGATAGAACTAATTTTCCTCCAGATTTTATCGTTAAATTTCCTGTTAGTACTATTTCTTCATCTTTACGAATTTCTGTCCCTGAGACAACCCAATTACCAGATATTTCAGTCCACTGAATATGCATACTTGGTGCTTGATCTAAATTTCGTATGCCTACTATTTCGTTGTTTTTAATCAGATTTTCTTGACTGACACTAAGCGATATTAACAAGAAAGCTACAAAAGAGATGAGAAATAAAGCATTTATTCTTCGATTCATACCCTAACACCTAAGTTAGGCGACCGACAATTCAGTTATCCTTTTATAAAATTATAGTAAGATAACAGAATGCCGGCCTGAATTATTTTTAAGAAATACTTTTTTTTAAATCTTATTGTTAATAATTATAATAAATTGATTTGAAATTGATTTATTTACAATGGATAATAATATTGAATATTTTTTGGGATTATAACCATATTATATTTTTCAAGAATCATTGTTTTGGGGAGGTGTTTTCTCCTTTGATTTTTTATTTAATTCGGGTTCCTCCACGTCAAGTCCTGCTTTTTTCAATAATTTGCTGAAATCCACTTTAAATACCGCATAAACTACGAGTATGATTACAAATAAAACGAATAGATCATTAACCCAGTCATATGGACCTGGAGCTTCCGTTGGTGGGCTGATTAATCCGCTAAAGAAGATACCTCCGAAAACTAAGATAAAAATCATGGTTAATTTTCCCAAAAACGTAGGTATAATGCTCTTTAACCATCCATACCGCGCTAACCCGAGGGGAACGAGTAATACATCGTCGGGGAGCGGTGTTGCACCCATTAGATAGATTAAGATTGGAACCAACTTCGGCTTCGATTCTAGAAGTTTCTTTAAATTATCTACTTTCTCCTTATACTCTTCTTTAGATTGAGCTAGTTTATTACCAATCATACCTGCCAAATAAGCTGTAAATTCTCCTAGAGCTGCTGCAATACTACTTGATATGATCAATATAAAGGGATCCAAATGTTGTTGAGTTGCCGCGAAGAAAATTATTGCCGCATAAGGTATGTAGATAAAGACAGTAACATTTGCTATAAATGTCGAAATCGCTACGAAGAGATAGACATAAAGAGGATCTGTATATTGTGTTACATTGAGGAACCACCTTCCAGCCAAGCTTAATTGTATGCCTAATTCCGGGTAAATTATGAATAACATCGCCATAAAACCTAAGATTGCTAGAGATATTATGAGAAAGATATCAGGACCACTAAGTTTTCTTGCTGATTTTTGGTTCACTAGACCCACTTCCAGAAACTTTGATTTTATCAATTACTTCATTTAATCTAGTTATTAAATATTTTTGCTCTCATGCATCTCCAAAATAAAAGGATAAGAGTTGTACGCTAATTCTCCTCGTATATTGATTTAATCATTTATATGACAAATTATAATAATACAAGATATTGAAAGAAATTTTCTCTAAGTTCTGTCGTACTTTGCTTGGAACATAAAAAATAAGTAAGAGAAATTTTAGAGCTTAAC
>JAGGXM010000177.1 GCA_021163045.1 Thermoproteota archaeon
AATAGTACTAAATAAATATTTATCATTTTACGTATTCGATAAGACTGCTTAATATTCTACCATAACGGAATCCTGTTACAGGAAGTCCCTTCTCGATAGCTGTCATTATAGCTAACATTTGTAACGGTACGATATCTATAATTGTAGATAATATTTCATCCACTTTTTGCGTATTTATTATAAGACTCCCACCATTAAATGCATTAAATTCTTCAGAACTATTTGTTAATAAGATAGTATTAATTCCTATTTTCTTCAAAGCACTATGAATCCTCTGCATCTTCTGAGTACTTTTCCCTGTCGGTGATATTAAAATTACGATATCCTCTTTATCCAAGGATATTAATCCATAATGATGAAACTCCTCTGCCTCAAAAGAAATACTATGAGCCCATAATGCTTCTCTGAATTTAGCCGCACCAAACAAACTGGTTATGTATCCTGGTCCTGCACCAACTAAGTAGACCTTTGATTTTTCAGTCAAAATTTTTGCTGTTTCGAAAATAGCGTTTTGTGCATCTATTATAGTTGTTTCCATTAATGTAGGAAGATTTAGAAGTTGTGTTTCCAGTGTCTTCTTTAGCATGTTATTCTTCGCAAGTTTTATTGAAATATATGCTAAGGAATATAATGCGGTAGTACTTGTACTTGATGGTGGGCCATATGGATTCGGAACGCCAGTAATGATATTGAGATCCGAATATTTTGTAATAGGAGAATCCTTCGAATTTATTAGAGTAACTACTTTTAATCCTTTCTTTTTAGCAATTTTAGCACAATCTACTGTTCTTCCAGTTCTACCAGACGCACTAATTGTTACTATTATGCCATTTTCAGGGATCTTTCTATAATTTAGGAATTCATAGGAATTTTCTGCAAAGGCGTTTTTACTTGCAATCAGTTCAAATAAAAGTCTACCATAAAGTGCAACAAAATAACTATCACCACAGCCCACAAAATAGAGCGTTTCTTCCTGATCAAAGAAATCTAGTAGCATGTTCTCATTCTTATTTAGCCATTCACGTAATTTCTTAAGGTATTTCGGCTGTTGTTTAATATGTTCTAGGCTTTTAGACAAGAATTTTGTCGCCAAATTCATACACCAAGACTGCAATGATTGTTTATTCCCCATATTTCTGGAGATAAATATTTTTAGCTTAATACTATAAGTGCACAGAGAACGCTATTTAATGTTAAAAGATATTAGATTGAGGGGTTTTTATTATTTAAAAATGAAAAATTGTATTATTCTAGGTGCTTTCCTTTGGTTTCAGGTAGCATCCATATTATTACTGATGTAATGAAAACGGCTATTGCTGATAGGCTTATTGCATATGCCCAACCATAAATTTGAGCTACGATGCCAACAAGAATTGGCGAGACAAAATTTATTGACCGCCCTATATTGAAGGCTAATCCACTAAATGTACTTCGTATCTTTGTCGGGAAAAGCTCAGAAAGTATAGCACCAAAAGCTGACCAGTATCCCGTACCAAATCCTAAAGCGAAACCAACGGCATAGAATATACTCAAAAATGCGCTATTTACAATCTCCTGAGTAATTATTATATTAAGGATGAAGATCGACGTAATAATTAGGATTCCCTCAGATATAGTAAAGATAACCCATGTTGGCCTCCTTCCCAGTTTATCCTGTATTCTACCATAAGAAATGTATCCGAGAACCGCACCCATCTGTGTAAGGAGAAGCCAAGATAGATTCTGTGTTGCAGATAGTATCTTCGTCTGATATGTTGTGCTTAAATAGCTTGGTAGCCAACTCCAATACATCCAATAACCCATCATGGCTATGGTATCCAAAAGAATCGCAATTGCTAGATATTTGATATTTTTTGCGTCCTTTATTAAATCTTTAATGTTCTTTTGATCATTTGCTATCTGATTTTTCCAAATATTTGACTCAGGTATCTTCAGTTGAACATAGACCGCCATGATAATGGCAGGAATTGCCGCGGCAATAAATGCCAATCTCCAATTCATAAACGGATGTACCCCATTTGGGGAAAACGCGATCGTATATGATAAGAATACTGCTAACATGAATCCTATCGGAAAACCGCTTTGGACTATACCGATAGCAGTTCCCCTATCTTCCGGATGGACTGTTTCACTAATTAATGTCATCCCGGCTGCCCAGGCACCACCAACACCAAATCCAGAGATTAATCTTAATAAAAGAAGTCCTTGCCAATTACTAACAAAACCTACAAATAATGTAGGAATCCCATAAGTTAAGATTGATATTGAAAGTGTCTTCTTTCTTCCGATTTTATCTGCCATATATCCAAAGAAGATTCCACCTAATCCGGATGTTAAAAGTGCAGCTGAGAGTAATAATCCCCCAATCGAACTTAATGATATATTAAGATCTATTGCGATAGATTTGATAACTATAGATAACATTGTTAAATCCATCGCATCGAACATCCATGCAAAGGTTATTGTTAGAATTGTCTTCCAGATATCCCTAATTCGAGGAATACTCTTACTTATTGCCATTTGTTCCATCTGTGTCACCAGAACGTCCAGTTATGCTGAAATTCTTTAATAAGCGAAGCGTTTAAAATTTTCATATTTATAATATAT
>JAGGXM010000109.1 GCA_021163045.1 Thermoproteota archaeon
CTATTGATGATGAATGATTATATATGTGCTTTTCTACATAGATCACTAATCGAAGATGTCTCCAAAGTTAAAGATTGATAAATAATAAAAGAAGATACATTAAGCTTATTGATATAGTGTTATCTCCAAGGAATTTTACAGAAACGTAAAGATTCTCAAATAAACAAAGGAAATCTGAATACCTGTTAATCTATCATTAATAGCTGAGTACAATTTTAGCATAATTTAAAAATAAGTAGATAGAAAATATTCTTTTTGATTACAATTTAGATTGTCTCCTATAGTTCGATTTTCTTGGTCAATTTCAAAATGGGGATACCGTTGGACTTGGAAGACTTTAGAAAAATTGAGAAAAAATGGCAGAAAAAATGGTTGGAAGCTCGAATATTCGAGCCTAAAATCTTGGAAAATAAGGAGAAATTTTTTCTAACTGTACCCTATCCATATACAAATGGTCCGTTACATATAGGTCATGGACGGACATATACACTAGGTGATATTATCGCTAGATACAAAAGATTAGCTGATTATAATGTCTTGTTTCCTATGGCATTTCATATAACAGGTACACCCATTGCTGCAATTTCGGATAGAATTAAACGAGGAGAACAGGCAGAGATTTCAAAATATAGACACTATTTAAGTCTCTATGAGAAGGATCCCGAAAAAATAGAGCACATTCTCAAATCTTTTGAAGACCCAATTAATGTAGCAGTATATTTCGCAGAACGAATACATGTGGACTTTACTGCTCTAGGATACTCTATCGATTGGCGTAGGAAATTCCATACTGGCGAAGGTATTTACAATAAGTTCATTGAATGGCAATACATGAAACTTAAGGAGAAGAATTTGCTAAAAAGAGGCACTCACTACGTTACTTACTGTTTATTGCATAAGCAGCCAGAAGGCGAAGATGATATTAAGGATGCTGATATCGAACCCGTAGAAATCTTAGAGTTCGTTGCTATAAAGTTCCAGTTTGAAGACGGATATATTCTAGCTAGTACTCTGAGACCTGAAACTATCTTTGGAGCTACAAATCTCTGGGCAAATCCAAATGTCAAATACCTGAAAATCAGATGGAATAACGAAATTCTATACATTTCTAAAGACGCCTTAGTAAAGTTCCAACATCAATATGACAATGTTGAGGTCATCGAAGAACTCGATGGAACATATTTTGTAGGAAAATTTACTAAAACACCTCTCGATGCTGAGATTATAATTTTACCGGCCGATTTCGTAGATCCTGATAATGCAACAGGTTTTGTTTATTCTGAACCTTCTGATGCACCCTATGATTTTGCTGCTCTTGAAGATGTCAAGAAACATCCCGAGGAATTACAGAAGTATGGAATAGATCCAGAATTTGTAAGGAAAATTGAACCAATTAAAATAATCGATATGCCCAATGTGAAGGGACATCATGCTGAAAAAGTCATTCGCGAGATGGGGATCGTCAGCCAGACTGACGTGAAATTGGAAGAAGCCACTAAAAAAGTTTATAAAGAGCAGTATTATGATGGCGTAATGAACGAAAAAGCTGGACAATTTGCCGGAGTGCCTGTAAAAGAGGCAAAAGAAAAAGTAAAGGAATGGTTGCTGAAGAATAATAAAGCTATAATTTTCTATGAAACATCTAGAAAAGCCATCTGCAGAGCAGGAGGAAAAATCATTGTTGCAAAAATAAAGGATCAATGGTTTATAGATTACTCTCCAGATTGGTGGAAAGATGAGACTCGAAAATGGTTAGATCAAATGTTAATCTATCCTTCGAAATATAAGAAGCTGTTCTATGATACTGTGGATTGGCTCCACGAAAGACCCTGTGCAAGGAGGCGCGGCCTGGGAACAAGATTACCATTTGATAAAACATGGATCATCGAGAGTTTATCCGATTCTACAATCTATATGGCGTTTTATACAATCGCTCATATATTAAGAAAGTATAAGATAAAACCAGAGCAACTAAAACCTTCCATTTTTGATTATATCTTCTTAAATAAAGGTAATTTGGATAATTTATCTTTGGATACAGGCATACCTAAAGAAGCTATTACTGAAATGAAACGGGAATTCGAATATTGGTATCCTGTAGATCAGAGACATACAGGCATTCCTCATATAAGCAATCATCTTACATTTTTCATAATGCACCATATAGCCATCTTCGATAAAAAAGACTGGCCTAAAATGATAACATTAAATGACATGGTTATAGCCGAAGGCGCTAAAATGAGTAAGAGCAAAGGGAACGTAATTTTACTAAGAGATATAGCTGAAAAATACAGTGCAGATCTCTTTAGACTATTTGTATGTTCTGCAGCGGATTTAGATGGAATATTAGATTGGCGAGAGAAAGAAGTGGCGAATGTAAAGAGTAGGCTCATCAGATTCGCAACATTAGCACTAAAAGCCGCCAATGTAGAAATACCTGCAGACTTTGGGGAACATATTATCGATAGATGGTTACTTTCTCGGTTTAACAAGCGACTAAAAATGGCTAAAGAACAAATGGAAAAAATGGCATTTAGGGACTTTACAATAAATATGTTCTTTGAATTTTTAAAGGAAATCGCTTATTACGAGCGCAGAACCTCAACCGAAAGGATGCTTGGTGCAATTAGGAGAATTCTAGAACCATGGATCATTACCCTTTCCCCTGTAATTCCGCACATAACTGAAGAAATTTGGGAAAAACTAGGTAACACCGGGTTTGTTTCCTTAGCTAAATGGCCAGAATATAATGAAAATCTAATAGATGAGCGCTCAGAAATTCTTGAGGATGCTATCAGAAATTCGCTGAAGGATGTAAATGAGATCCTAAAGGCTATGCGCAAAACTCAGGCTAAGATCATAACAATAGTTATCGCTGACGATTGGAAACGATCTCTTCTGGAGAAAGTAAAAGATATTTCCAAAAGGGAGTCCCTGAAAATGAATATCATTATGAAGGAAGTAATGAAAGACCCAGACTTCAGAAAACTAGGGAAAACTGTGTCCAGTATAATAAATAAAATAATGAGAGACCCATCATTGCTACCTAAAATCCATGTTACTTTAGAAGAAGAAATGAACTTGTTTACTAATGCAAAAGAATTTTTAGAAAGAGAATTGTCCTGCAAAGTAAGGATCGTTAAGGAATCAGATGTCAAGAATAATCCAAAAGCAAAGGCGGCATTGCCTCTAAAACCCGGAATTATTATCGAGTTCTAATCAAGACCCTCTCCCTTAAAGATTCCTTCATATTTCTTCCATTTTTTCGCCTCTATGAAAATTATTTGGGAAATTCTAGAGCCTTTTGCTAACACAATACCATACGGGTTTAACACATTTAGCAGGCTTATACCTCGTCCTTCATACCCAGAGTCCCAAACTGCTGTATATAATGTGACGCCCATTCTCATCAACGATGATCTGGGCAGAACTATTCCAACTGCATCTTCTGGAATGACGATAAGCTCTTTATATCTTACAATGTAGCTTCCCGGCTGTAGTTCCCAGATATCACCTAAAAGTACCTCATAATCGGGCAATTTTCTCCTATCTTTGAGTAAAAAACCCCTATCTTTGAACTTATAAATCTCACTAATCGTTAAATCAACACCATTTGGTTGTACCTGATTTGATTCAACGCCTTTTATCCAATTTGCCACATCTTTGCCTGCCCATATCAATATAAAAC
>JAGGXM010000033.1 GCA_021163045.1 Thermoproteota archaeon
GGTATGTTAAGAACATGATAACTACTAATCCTTATTTTTTGTTAAATAACTTTTCATAGCATTATACGAACATTAATACAACTTAAAAAGTTCATTATACATTACTAGAAAGGTAAATGCTCTCAAAGCTTAAGATAAAAAACATTTATAGAGGGTAAAATAGTAATAAAGAATAATCTACATAGAAGCCATATATACAAACACTTTTAAAGATAGAAGTGTGTTAATTTTTTATTACTATAATTTTTAAGTTTTATTCTTTTTAGGGGGATTTAATGCTAAACGTATATCTAAGTTTAGCTTCGCTACTATTAGTCATAATAGGCAATTTATGCTTTACAAAAAGTTGGAGATATCGTAATCTCTCTATAGTAAAAATTCTGATCTTACTAAGCATCATATCATTTTTCTCGTGTTTATTCTTATTAGTTTCCATTTTTAGTGCTAGTGAGAAGATGGCTCTACTTCTGATAATATCAGCTGAATTTTTATTTGCCGTATTTGGAGCAATAGCGGTCGGTGTAATAGAATTCCTTCGTGTTCCTAAAGCTTCAGATGTAGTGCTTACTCTCACAGGATTTATCATATTCTTCAGAATTTTATCCTTGATTTCAGATACTTATGAAATGGTAAATATTAATAATTTATGGCTTGTTAAGCTTGTATCTGTGTCAACATATCTTGTACTTGCAACATCACTTTATATCCTTCTAATCATTATAGAATTCCTCCTATTTCTAGGTAAGGGATTACGGTTTCGTGAAAAAAGAAGAGGAATCATGTTTTTAATGTTACCTTTCTCGGTGGGCATTGCTACTAGTGTGTTTTTCTCATATTTCCTGAGTTCAGGAAATTTTGACATTACACTCAATTATGGTAAATATATTTTTGTTGGAATTTTTATCGCTGTGACTTCTCTAATTTTATACTATGATCCGGAGTCGATATTGCTCTTACCAGTAGAGATATTTGGTGTCACGATAACGACGAAGGAAGGCGTAGAAATCACATCAAGAACCCTTAAAGGTGAAAGAGCTAAGCATGTCAGATTAGGGACGCTATTATTAGGCTTGATTTATTCTTTGAATTTGGAGTTTGAGCGTCACGAATTGACTGATACGTTTGAGTCCATAACACTAGAGGACTTCAACCTACTTATCTATTACGGGCGTAATCTTATAGGTGCGGTAATAGGCAAGGGTCAGAATCTAATTGTCGAGGACTGGCTTAAAAACGTTGTCGTAGAAATAGAACGAAGGATAGGAGACATAGAGACCGGTTTGATTACTGATCACGAAATGCAGATTGCGGATAACATTCTAGGCCGTTATGAGCAGATTTTCAAGAAATAGAAAAGCTTTTAAATAATACTTTTAAGATCGATCCTATTTTTTATTCTATAAATTTAACTTGGTGAGTGGATGGGGCTCCTATTACTAGCCAAGCGACTCCTAATTAGATCTGGTAATAAAGCAGCGCTATCTATAATATCAATTTCAGCTGGTATTGGTCTAATTGCTGGAGCTTTGGGAATATGGCAGTCATCATCTCTATTTGGTTATGAGGGAGAATTTTTTATTTTCTTAAGCAAATTAAGTAGACCTCTCTTAGTTCTGGGCATTTCTTCATTTGCACTAGGTATTATTTTCATTTTTTATGCGATATATCATAGTGTAATGAAGTCAAAAAGTACGATTGGGATACTTAAAACCATCGGATACCCTAAAAAAGCGATTTTAAATTTGTATCTACTCCAAGGTTTTCTTCTTGGTTTTATTGGAAGTTTAATTGGAGTGACATTGGCTTCAAATTTTATTATTTCATTTATCCTCGGTGGAGGATACTATATTTCACATTTTGTTGCTGGGTATCTCCTAAGTAATGAAGTAAATGCAATCTTATTCATTGTCGGAATGTTTACTCCTGTTGTAGCTAGTTATTTTCCCGCTAAAAAAGCTGCAGAATATCCAATTCGTAATTGTTTTATGAACATAGATTTCGATCCGGAGAGAGTTAAATTTGTTAGTAATGACAGGCTTTCATTCCTGTACTTAAAAAGAAAAATTATGAGAAATTATTACCTCTACATTCTTCTTATACTAATATCTACAATAACGCTATCTTCTATAGAAATTCTTGCCTTTTTTTGGAGTATTGAGAATACTACAAATTCTTATACTTTACCAAGGTATTATACAGTCTTCCTAAACAGAGTCTATATGATGAGTCAGCTTCTCTTGTTATTAACAGGACTTCTAGGATTCTTTGCTATTTGGCGTGATGAGCTCAGAAGACGAAGAAAAGAAATAGGGATACTAAAAACAGTTGGATGGACTAACAGAAATGTTGGATATTTTATCTTTCTGGAATTGTCATTTATCGTATTTACTGGGTATATTCTCTCAACAATTATCACGAATATATTAATTATTGTAATTTCAAAATTTTTTGAAATTTTTTTAGTAATCGAAATATTTAAAAATGGTATTTTTTACGCAATGATACTTTTTATGTTTAATTATGCTGTTGCTTACTCTATCGGAAGAAAGAAAATTAATGTATTATTGAAGGAGCTAGAAGAAGAAACTTTAGAAAAATGGATGTAGGTGCTACATATTGGTTGTGGCTTTAATAAAAGATGTATTTAGAATCCCAGAATTTGGGTATGAATCTAATGTATACGTCTTTAACTCGGATAAAAAAGCAGTTATTATTGATTCAGGTATGGGATTCTATGTTGGTGGCTTGATCCGGGCAATAAATAGACTTAAGTTGAGAGAAAAAAAGATACTTTTAATTTTAACTCACGCGCATTTCGATCATATTGGTGGTGTTTATTTTCTTAGGAAGAAATTAGATATGAAAGTAATGATGCATAAAGTTGATGCTATACCAGTAGAATTGGGAGATGCGAGAGTAACTGCAGCATATTTTTTGACAGGAGCAGAAAGAATCCCGCCTCTGAAGGTGGATCATAAATTGGCAGACAATGAGCGAATAATAGTTGATGATTGGGATTTTAGAATTATACACACTCCAGGACATACTGCGGGAAGTATATGCATCTTTGAAGAGAAAACTAGAACACTTGCTTCTGGAGATACTATCTTCTCAAAAACAATTGGAAGAACCGACCTACCAACAGGTAATTTCAGACAGCTAATTAATAGTATCAAAAAAATATCCCTGTTAAGAGTCGAAAATCTACTACCAGGTCATGGGCATACTGTTCTTGGAGATGCTGGAGAGAGAATTCGGGAAATCTTCAACGCAACATATGAATCGATCGAAAAGAAACC
>JAGGXM010000067.1 GCA_021163045.1 Thermoproteota archaeon
CATTGGTACTCATCCTCTAAGTAGAGAAATTATAAATGATAGACTTAGAAGATAAGAAAATTTTTAATCTTGATAAATATAGTATTATGCTAAAAATAATTCCACTTTTTCTTAGAAAATTTAAAAGGCGAATTCTAAAATAAAAAATCTTAGTAAATGAACACATGGGGGGAATAATAATGAATGATGAAAAACAGGAAGCTAAAAAGAATGCTGTAAGGATATTAGTACAAATTGCAAGGGATTTAAATACTCCCAGAAATATTAGAAGGGCTGCAAAAGAGGCAATAAGGCAGTTAGAGAACGATGAAATAAGTCTCGCATTAAGAGCAGCTAATGCAATAGATATTCTACAGGAGATAACAGATGATCCTCAAATGCCTACTTTTGCAAGAACAGCAATATTAGAGGTAATTTCACTACTAGATATCGTTGCAAAAGAATAGAAAAATTCATTTTTTCATTTTTATCCACTTAAGTTTACTGGGCTTTCGCTTAAGTACTAAGAAGTTCTTTTTGCATTTATTTGAGCAAAACCAAAGGATTCTACCACTTGTAAATACGTACATTAAGCCAGTACCAGGAGGTATTTCTCTTTCACATAAGGAGCATTTTGGGATTTTAATCACCTCTTTTGAGCTTTAATTCTCTGGGCTTCTCTTTCAGTCTCCCTTAATAATAAGATATCCCCTGCCCTTATTGGGCCTTTAACATTTCTTGTGATTATTCGCCCTTTATCCCGCCCAGCGAGAATTCGAACTCGTACCTGTGTGACCTCCCCAGCGCGTCCTAGACGTTCGACAATATATTCTACTACTGCGGGAATGCCTATATCCTCTGATTCTTCGAACTCAGTATCGTTACTGTATCTATTTGATTTACTGACCATTCAACTGAACCTCCATCATAGTGACTTTTCGGATTTAGAAACTAGTTTAGTAGTCAAAAAATAAAAATGTTATTGTATGACCTACTTCTTGGTCAGACGGAATTCCTTGATCATTTGAATAATTTTTTCTAACCTGGACACAGCTTCACCAGCATCCACAACAGCAACCGAAGATGCAGGTCTCTCTATTCCTGCAGCTTTGCCTAGTTCTTTCTTGGAGGGAACAAACAAGTACGGTATGCCTTTTTCTTCACATAAATGAGGGAGATGCATGACGATTTCAGGGGGATTAACATCCCTAGCGATATAAACTAACTTTGCAGAACCTCTTTCAACAGATTTGGTGGTTTCATTTACTCCGCGTTTTACCTTGCCATTAGAGCGCATAATTTCATCAAGTAATCTAATAGCTTCATCGGCCAAACTATCGGGCGTTTCCCAAGTAATATATGGGGGAGAAGACATATCATTTTCACCTCGAAAATATCATCGGATCATTATCTTTCAATTTGATAAGATGGCGGGCTCTATTTTAATTTTATGTTTTTTTTGTTAAGCCATTCCTCCAGATTATTAATTATTTCTCTTGGGTCGTGCTCCTCACATGTAACACCCATAGAGACCATTGTACCAAGAACCTGTTTTATTGCTGAGCGTAGGTCACGAGCAAACATCTCCTCAAGCTTCATTTTAGCAATTTCTACTACTTTCTCTAAGGGTAAATTTCCAATAACTTCCTTGCCTGTTTGACCTGATCCTTTTTTTATGTTTGCTTCTTTCATTATTAGGGCTGATGTGGGTGGAACACCGACTTTAATTTCCCAAGTTCGTTCGGAAGTATCGATGATCACAGTAACTGGTACAGTCATTCCCTTCCATTTTGCTGTAGCTTTATTTATATCACCGACAACTTTGCCAATGGGAACACCATAAGGTCCCAGACTTGGCCCGATTGGGGGTCCAGGCGTTGCTTCGCCGCCTTTAACTAGGAAATCAAGAGATACTTTTTTACCCATTTAGATCATCTCCTAAGACCTTTTCATTTCTATTTACTCAGGATAAATATTTTTCCCTATATGTTTTTATCTTCATTTGGATTCTTGTTGAGCATTATTCGGAGGATATAAATAGATTGATAAAGAGAAAAATTTTTAGTTAAAAGATACTAACTCATATGACAGAAATTTTCACCGGGCCCGTAGCTCAGCTAGGCTAGAGCGCTCGGCTGATATTCGTAGCTAGAATCAGAAACCGAGAGGTCGGCGGTTCGAATCCGCCCGGGCCCACCAGATAATAAAGCTTCTTTTTATATAAGTCTTAACTTAATAAGATATACCGTAACATAGGTAGTATCCTATGATATAGTAAATATAAAATAGCATATTTCGGGTAGAGATTTATTATACTCTCACATGGGCCCGTAGCTCAGTATGGATAGAGCGGCGGCCTCCTAAGCCGTAGGTCGCGGGTTCGAATCCCGCCGGGCCCGTCATCAGAAATCTCAATACTCCTACCTTGGTTATCAATCCAAAGAATTTTTTATCGTCTTCTCATCTCGTTTATGAATATTTTTTCTAAGAGTACCTTCGAGAATCAATCTGATTCTAGAGTCGATCCATTTAATGTCCTTTAAAAGCTCATTTATGTCCTGTTCTTTTAGAAAGTCACCTTTATAAGAGTTAAGCTTATTTTTCCATCTTCTGAGCATATTTCTAAATTTCGTTCTATACTCGCTTCCAATGGGAAGTGCTCCAAGTCTGAAATCTATATCCGTAATAAGCTTAATTACCCAAGAAACTCTACTAGTAGATTGGCCTATTTCTAGCATATCAATAAGTTCATCCAATGCTTTTGTAAGTAATACGGCATTTGAGCCAACGTAAGCAAGTAGAGCTCTGGAAACTTCGTCTTTTTCGGTCTTGGATTCCAAGCTATCCTCTTTTCCTAAAATTTTCTTTAAGATTATTACAAACACTTGCTCCGGTGTAAGAGATTGACCCTTATTTTCTGAATACTGCTGTAAGATTTCTAGAAGAGATTGAATTAGTGTCTCTTTGGAACGCATTTTATCTAAAAACATCTCAGGTTTGAAAGATTCTAGTTTCTTTCTGATATTTTCAATTTTTTGAGGGTTAGAAATAATCTCCTTCAAGGAACTGAAAAATGTTTCTGATTGTTGTTTGACTTCAGATAATAAATCATCAACTCTTTTTTTATTCAAATATATAATAAGATTTTGAACTGTTTGCCAAAGTTTTATTTCTGCGGACCATGAAATAAATCTACTAATGTCGATTTTACCCCTTTTATCAATACCAAGCATAGGAGAATTCCATAATTTTTTGTTTAATATGTATATTTCTGGTGGTTCATAAGGATATTCTTCGGGGATTAAAATCCGAACCTTGATTTTATACGCGCCTACGGATATAAAACCTTCCCATCGATGTAAATCGAGGGAATTTCCAGATCTAATTGGTTTAATTCCTTGTATGTACTGATCAAATTCTTGGAATTCCTCAAATAATCGATAATAATTATCCATAAGATCATCCTCAAATCGAGGCAATCAACTTAGTAACATCAGTTTCTGTCGCAACACCAAGTAGATTTCTAGTACTATATGATGAGACAATAGGTGCACCCTTAAAACTGCGTCTTAAAATTTCTTTAGCGAAGGTATGAATTTTATCATCTGGGAGCATATATGATGGACGTTTCATAATGTCACCAAGTGTTACCTCATGAATAAACTTATTGATATGCTTATGTTGTTGGTTCAAGAAAGCATCTAAGAGGAACTGAGCAAGAATTCGTATATCGACGTAGCCGATAACATTTCCTTCTTCGACTACAGGGAGGGTACTTATTTTCCTATCACGTAAAAGTTTCTCAGCACCTGTTAAAGACATCCCTGCTGGAGCAGCAATAGGATTCTTTGTCATGAATGTTTTAAGAAGAACATCGGGTAAAATTTCAATATGCTTTAATAAATCCCTTTTAGTGATAATACCTACGATTTTTCCTCCGGATTCGACAAGAACACTAGAAATTCCCTTTTTGATCATCAATTTTGCAGCATCTTGAATAGAAGTATCTGGCTCTACTGTTACTAAATTTATTGTCATTAAACTTGAAACATGAAGTTTGGTGATTAGTCCCCGTCTAGCCTTATTAGTTAAAACTCTTAGGAAATCCTTATATGAGATAATACCTACAGGAATTTTGTTCTCTACTACTACTAAATGTGTATCCTTTGAACTCTCTAAGGTCCAAAACGCTTTTGGGATAAGTTCATCTTTGTCAATATATGTATATCGTCTTTGAATATCTCTCACAGAAATATTTTTATTCAAGATCATCACCCTCTACAAGTGCAGAAGAACCTGGGATTAATTCGATTATTTTCTCTAATTTAATGTTTTGTATAGCCTTCTTTTTAATAATATCCTTTCTAAATTTTTTATCCCAGTAGGATATAATACTCTTTGCAATCTCACTTTTTTCTCTGTATCCTGGGCGTATTCTTGCAAGGATATCTGTTCTTTTTGATATAGCCTCAGGAGGACCTGAAATCACTTGGAAACTTATAGTATTTTCATTTAATTCCTCTAAAAGAAGACCAATAGACAAAATTAGCGGTATATTCTTTAAGATATTCTTCTTTTTAATAATGAAGCCCCCCTTCGCTAAGTATTGACCTGAAGGTGGTGCTAGGGAGACGTGCTCAGGTTTCGTCCAGAAAACATCTATAGAACTAAAACCCTTCTCCCAAGCATTAGAATATGCAGCAGCAAAAATTGCAGCCTCTCTAAGAGTTCTCTCAGGAATTGACATCTTTTCCTCATTCTTAATTATTACGACAGATCCTCCGTGAATTTCAGCATGCACGAAGATATCATTAGGACCTAGATATCGTTTTACTAAAAGCTCATTTGATGAAGCATCTCGACCACCAACTACGAGGAAATTGTCACTAGAAAGAAACCATCTAAATTTATGAAACCATCGTTTTTTTGGTCGTTTAATTAATATTTGAGCCAATTTGGACTTTTCAATCAAGTTTTTCTCAAGAGCCTGTAAGACGTTTTCAGACTTCTTTAGTTCTTCAATTGCATTTTGTAGTTTGGTCTCGAATTTTTTTGCTTTGTCAAATAGTTCATTAGCTATTTCTTGGGGGCGGAAACGAATATTAAGATTGATAATATAATCCCCGAGCTGGACTTTAATATCCCCTTTTTCATTTAGATCAAGGATATATCTAGCTATTGCATTACCTATTTTTTTACCATGCATAATTCTCTTCTTAATCTCTTCCCAAGACAAATTCCTTATTTTTCGGGCAGTTAAGATAGAATCCGTGATTTCCTGTAATAAAGCAAGATTTGTAATGATCATATGTGCTTTTTCTCTATATTCCCTTATTTTATCTTTGAGATTGTTAATTCTTTTTTTCTGCTTTTCAATTCGCTTTAAGATCTTCTTTTTTTCTTTTTCTAATTTATCTAAAGATGCTGAGTTCCTTCTTAAAAGAGAAAAGAAATCATCAATAGCATCATTCAAAGTTGAATACGTTTTTAATTCGAAGTTTTTAAGATGATTTAGCTCAATGACCGAAAAAGTTATAGGATTACCTGCATTATCGTAATAGATTCTAGGGCTTATTTTGGTTGGATCATTTAAAATTGAGAAGAAAGATATTATTTTCCTATATAATTTCTCCCAAAATATGTTGCTATATTCCTCAGATTCCATATTATATAGTAATTCATTAGAATATTTATGACCAAAACCAAGTTTAAGAAGGGCAACTTTAGGATTTTTTTGTCTATTTACAAGGGAAACAAAAGTTTCGAGAGAAATATCTTGAATATTGCCAGGAGCACCAGGGGGAAATGAATACATTCTTCCTGGAATGATCTGGCGATCTTTCATTTTGAGATGTTTGGATGCCAAGATAATTTTCCTATTCTTACATAGGCAAAGAACGCCTCTTTTAATCAGCTCCAGAATAATTTCATAGTTATCGCTTAATCTAATGATTACAATTCTATCAAAATCGTACTGCTCGATCGAAACAATTTTCTTTTTTCTAATATGCTTTCTTAGCATCATAACAAAATTAGTTAGATTCCATTTTAACTCTAATTTCGTTATATTAATACGATACTCTGGTTCTAGAACAAGATTATACGTATTATTATTAGCTCTTATCTTTAAGATAAACATATTCTCACTTTGATATATATTCTCTATGATTCCACCCTCTAAATTTTTAATCTCTCTAATAATTACCATTAGATCAACAGATGTTATGCCTTCATGCGTTGCCATGAGAATCACAAG
>JAGGXM010000161.1 GCA_021163045.1 Thermoproteota archaeon
CTTTCTGACTCTCTCTTTTATTGAAAAATCCTCATTTTCAGCTAGTAATTACGTAGTGTATTGGTTCTAAATTTAAAACTTCCTAGGAAAGTTTATCGATTTGCTGTATTCTAATACTTACTTTTAAAATCCTAAACAACAACTTTTTAATAATTTTAGAGGATACCAATCTTATAATTTTCTATGGAGAAAACTTCATTGGATTGATTGTCTGTAACGGAAAAAGTCTTCTACTACAGGGATATCTCAAGAAGATTGTAGTTGAGATAGAAAGTTGTATGAGTGAATTCGAAGAAGGTATTGTAACCGATTCCGAGATCCAAGCTGCCAAGAATGTTCTGGATGGCTATAATTGGCTCTTAAGAGGCTAATTTCTGATATTTTTTATTTTCTACAATGCTCCTTGAAATAAAAAAGTTAAAAAAGTGTAATCACTCCCGCTTCTTTAGTCGCATTCTAGAAAATACAACAAAGGCGATAACCGTATAGGTAATTGTCCAGAAAACAAGTAGAAGTAAATCTGGAATAACATCCATAGGTTCATAGATATGTACTAGAATCAATGATTTCCTTAGAGCGACGATAGCGCTTCTCCAAGGTACTAAGTCAAATAATGTAAATGATCGCCCAAGGAAATTACCTAATACCGGGTTTGGTACCGGAAAATACCCTGCTATAAACATAGATATAACTAGAGTAAACATTAGAGTTATCGTCCCTGCAATATTCTCTTTAAGGAAAGATATAACTATCAGGCTAAATGCTGCCGTTAAAATTCCTGCTATAGCTAGAATAGCAATAGACATCGTTAATTCGACAATTGATCCTATTGTTGTTAAATAGCCTAAACCATAAGCAATAGCTAGGAGTATTGCTGCCTGAAAGAGAGCTACTACGCTCCATGAAAGAAGCGTACCGACTATATATTCTGATGCCCTCAACCGTGTTAACTTTAATCTTTCTATCAATCCTCTACTGATTTCATGACCCACAAGATATACGATCGAAGTAGCTGCCATCATTATACTTTGGATTATTTGGCCCGGTACTAGAATCGAGTAATACATTTGCATAAACGATTCCCTTAGACCTTCTTTACCACCGATTCTTCTGAATTTGATGTTAAATCTCTGGCTTATCATAGAAGTATTTACACTCTCTGTATTCAATTCTATTTCATATTCTTCCACTAAATAGTCTGCGTACTCTTGTGTAAATTCGTTAGCTTTCATAAAGAGATAGTTGATAAGATATTTCCACATGTATTCATATACTTTCATAGAATCAGAATATGTAGGATCTCCAATTATAGTAACGTGGACTTCGTAACTAATATTCGCAAATTGCGATATATCTATCATTGCCATCAAATATTTATTTGCTAAAGTTGTATTTCCCTCAGCAAAGGCTCTATTTAGGCGGTCCGTTATTTGACCGATAAGTGAGTAATACGTTAGGGATCTACAGGCATTTAGTAGCAATATAGAAAAATTAGATTCGATATGTACAACGCCACCAACTTCAAGTTTAGTGGCTTTTAGTTCGGCTTCTTCGGCACTACTAATATTTAATATATTGAATACATTTACATCCGTATCTTCATAGGTTAAGCTCTTTATATAACGATAGAAATCATTTCCAAAACTAACGTTAAAGTTTTCGTCACCTAAAGTATAACTTACACCGAGATCCTCATTAAGAAAACCAATTTTTATAGGTTTAACTTCCGAAAACGCAGCAGACGCAAAGCTACCGTAAATGATCATAAAAATTAAGGGCATTCCTATGATGTATATGTATAACTCTTTTGTTCTTATAGCGGTTTTAATTTTACTTATCATAATATTTATTATTGTCATATCTACTCACCCCGCAGCAATCGCCCTGTTAAAAACAGGAATGCATCCTCTAAACTCGATTTTCTCAATGTTATTGTAAGAATCTGCTCTGAAAGCTTCTCATTTTCCTTTATTTTCTCGAGAATTTCTGCCAATCTATCTTCCTTGATAATAACACGATCTCCAACTGTTATAAGATTCTTATCCTTGACAATTTTGTGAAGAATTTCGAAAGCCTTCGTATCTAATTGTTCAAATAATAAATCAAGAACTTCATTACCACAACTCATTTTCTTTAAATTTGCTGGTTTGTCTATTGCAATCATCTTGCCATTATTAATGATCGCAACACGATCTGCTATTCGCTCTACCTCTTCCACGATGTGTGTTGTTAGCAAAATAGTTTTTCCTAATTCTTTTAATTTCTCGATATTTCCTAACATCATAGCTCTGGTTTTTGGATCCAATCCTGCTGTTGGTTCATCTAAAATTAAGATTTCAGGGTCGTTAACAAGCGCCATTGCTATCGTAAGTTTTCTTTTCATTCCTCCAGATAACTTATTAGCTAAGCGCTTTCGCACACTTTTAAGATCAAAGTCAACTAGTAAATTTTCAACTTTTTCACGTAGTTCCCCTCTGGATAGCTTATACATAGAAGCCATAAGTTGGAGATTTTCCTCTACTGTTAGATACTCCCAGATGATATTTTCTTGTGGTACATAACTTACTTTGAAGCGTACATCTGAGTTAAGGAAATCCGCGTGATTGACACCCAATACTTCAACTGTTCCGTTCGTGGGCTCTAATTGACCTGTTATGATTCTAATTAAAGTGGTTTTTCCAGCGCCATTTGGTCCAAGTAGCCCGAAAATCTCGCCAGCATTTACCTCGAACGTTACATTATCCAGAGCGACTACATCACCATATTTCTTGATAAGATTCTTTATAACGATTACCGGAGCCATATGAACACCAATGAATTAATGGTATTTTACAACTTATAAAAGCTGAAATTTCTTTGAAAAACAAAGAACTTTGCAATACAAAGTTGTTTAAATACTTTAATATTTATTAGTTCTCTAATTTGTATGGTGGCATCAAAATGGAGGACATCGATTTAGAGAGAGTAAAAAAACTTCTAAAAGTAGCAGATTTCATAGAAAATTATCAGTATTATCTCTTACGCAGAAATATTGGTTTTTTCTATATAGGTATCATCAGTGCTGTTGCTATAGGATTATTCTCATATTCAATACTTCTAGATGTTCTAGGTAGCCAGTTTATGATGTTAGCGGGTATTCTCGCTGGATTATTAAGTGCCACAATGTACATATTTTTAATAATGTCGACCTTTAGAATACCTTCATTCTTTAAGAAAGGGAAACGTACATTATCTCCTTCAAACTGGTCGGCTAACTATATTTGGATACTGTTGGGAATGATCTATATTTTTCTCTATATCGTTGGTACTTTTGTACCATTACCAAGTTTTATATATGCGTTTTATTTACCTCTATTTATAGGTCTTGGAAATATATCTAACTATCTTAGTAGCAAACACCAGAAAGATTACCCTGGCAAAATCGAAAAAGAATATCTTATCCTTGGACTTACATGTATAGCCACAGCTATGTCGATACCATTTATACCAGATACAGAATATCAATGGTTCGTGAACGTGATAGCTATCTGGTTAGGAATGTTCGTTTTTGGAATCTATGTTGTAATTACTGCATCTAAAATCTTCGAAAAGGGTAGTCAGAATGGATCTCGAAGGACTCAAAAAGATTTCTTCCCTAATGAGAACAAATAGAGTACTCAGCGAACCGACAAGACTTTCGATAATGATTCTATTGTTCTTAAATATAAGAATGAAATTTACCGAATTGCAAAAAATACTGAACTTAACGCCAGGAAATTTATCAAGCCACCTTAAAAAATTAGATGAACAAGGTTACATTAAGATAATCAAGGGATTCGTCCAATTAAAACCTGCTACACTCATTGAAATAACAGAAAAAGGGGCAAATGAACTCAAAATGTTCATGAAGGATCTGAAAATAGTGCTGGAGATATTAGATAAATCGACCTCATAACAATTATTCTGTAAGCTACCTTCTGTCAATCAAATCCTTGATAATATCTAATATCTCTGAAACATCATTCACAATATAATCTGGCTTAAGATCCTTTGGAAGCTCGAGCATGCCCCTCTCGCGCATAACGGGGTCTCCATCTTTTACCCATATTGTTATCATACCTAGATTTTTTGCCCCTCTTATATCAATTTCTGGTGTATCGCCAACAAAAACGGTTTCTGTTGGTTTTACATTTAGTTTATTTAGCGCATATAGAAAAATTTTGGGATGCGGCTTTACTACACCTACCTGATATGAAGTAACCATAACGTCCATATATTTATCTAGGCCATTTCGTTTTAGGACATTTATGGGAAAAATACCCGGAGCATTTGAAACAAGACCTATTTTTAAGCCCATCTGCTTTATTTGCTTTAATATTTTTTCTGCATCTTTAGATACATGACAAAAATCCCCTCGCTCTATTAAATTAACCGCGTTAGATATTGCGTCTTCATCATACGTAAGGCCTAATCTATCTAAAGTCTTCCTAATAATGTATGCAAAGTTTTCCTCACGTAATGTCTTCCTGACCCGAAGCCAAGCATCATATAATTCCTCGTCCAATATGGATTCAAAATCTATTGGAATAAGAAGCCCTTTTTCTTCTAAACCAATCCTTGCAAGTCTTGCAATTTCTTTAACATCCCAGCAAATCTTGGCAAGTACTCCACCCATATCAAAAAGTACTGCTTGTATCATTGTTTACACACCTAGAACAAGAGATTATGGAATATCAATTTAAACTCTATAGTCTATATATGCATTTTAACTTTTATCACCATTGTAATAATCTGTATTTATTAAATCAAAATTAGATTGAAAAACTCTCCCCTAAAGACTCATGAGAAAAATCATACTACTATAAGTTGCCGCTTCTGAAATTATTTATAGAAGACTGAGAAGAATCCCAAAAATAGCCTCTGTTTTGTTTAATATGTGCTCAGAAAGAGTTTTATCAGCAAGCAAATTTCTGTGATCTATGTCTTTTCGAGCTTCGTAAATAATCTTGATGTCATTAATTACCAAATTTACATCCCTTATTTTTCCGATCATTAATCGACCGATATTTACTATAAGATTACCAACCTTTTTAGGCGCGTTACCCTGTCTTTTGGTTAGGATCCCTTTAATTAACATCTCCAATGCAAACCAAGAAGCACTTACAGCTTTATTATAACAACCAGATTTAAGATCCACTTCGGCTTCTCTTAGAAAGATTTTTGCTTTCTTTATAAAAGAATCGTATGAGGCTGTCATTCTAGAGTTCTCCGATCCTTTCGATCTCAGGGAGAATTTCTCCTGGAATATTTAATTCTGTTTCAATATCCTTTATTACCGAAAATATCTTCTCAATTGTAGCCCAATCCTTCTTTCGTACTACTATCTTAACATTGGATCCATCAGAGC
>JAGGXM010000065.1 GCA_021163045.1 Thermoproteota archaeon
GTATATTCCTTAAGGTTAATATTGGTAACTTCTAAGAGATAAATATAGAATTCAGGAATCAAAGGTTTAACCTCTGCGAATTAGTAATTACAAGGATACTCATTCTATGTTTGCATGTAAGTTTTGCATGTATTCTTCTCCTATATCATGATTTTTAGCTATCTGAGCTACAATGCTCTCGAACGTTATTAAGACAGCATATTCAAATGCCGGAACGTAATTTATCTGATCATCCCATACCCTGATTTTTTCATACAATTCTCTTTTTATTATATCTGTAAAGAGCAATCTATTATCAGAAATTCTATATAAGACAGAATTTTGATTTGCTGTAAAGGCCAAGACATACATATTAGATCTCTTAGCTTCCTCAGCATATATTACTGGAATAGTACTTTCGCCTGAGCCAGAGATAGCTATGAGAACATCCCCGGAGGATCTGAATCTCCAATCATCCAAACCTAAGACATTTAAGGATAGATGTTGAAACCTTATTGCCGTAAAATCACCAGCTATCTTACTAATTCCCGTGCCCACAAAGTAGTATCTTGGTGTTTCCCTTCCAAAACCCTTCGAAAAACGTTCTATTATTTGTATTAGCTCATCTTTATTTTCCATAATGTTTCTAAAGCTATTCTCTGCGTTATTAAGCATGAGATCTAGACTTTTAGAGAATGTTTTGAGATCCTCTTTCTTTTCTCTTAATGCTGCAGTAATTCCAACTCCAACAAGTACTGAATTTGTTTCCGGTACCGTTCCCATTGGGGTTAGTGGAGTCTTATGCTGGCCCATTAATTGCCTAACTATGTACGGCGCCTCGGAAATCGCGGATTTTCCTGGGACATATATGGATAAATCGGCTAGGCGGTCTAGTTTAGATCCAGGAGTTGCTGTAAGAGCAAGAACATGAGCACCAACTCTTAAAGCTTCCTCGGTTACCGTACATGTTGTATTCGTCCAACCACTTGAAGAAACGGCGATTAAGAGATCTCCTTTTCTAACAGGCTTACTTAGAGTTGCACCAATAACTGATACTTTAAAGCCGATATTCTTTAATAACTCACCAAAAGTTATTGCAACGAGCTTAGATCTACCCATACCAAATACATGTATATATTTGTTCTCCTCCTTAATTTTTCTTATCATTTCCATAGCGGTAATAATATTTTCCTCTTGCAGGGGCACTTTGTTTTTAACAAAATCCCTACTTATCTCAATTAATGTCTTAAATGCATCCTGAAACGCGCTAATATCACTCAATATCGGATCCCCAGATTAATCTAACTACCAAGTAATTATTTAAGACAATACCTACGAATTTTTTAATTAGATAAATTTTTGGGATGCTCCAAATGTTCGGTTACAAATGCCCAGTTTGTGGTAAGGAAACTCAATACATCCCCAAATTTCAGGGCTTATGTCTAGATTGCTTCATCAAGACGAGACTAGGAGAATCCTTAAACGGAATTGAAAGTATTAAAATCGATGGAAAAATCTGCCCTATCTGTGGAAGAATCTCCTTTAACGGTTCATGGTATTTTTTATCAAAAAAACTTATTGAAAAAAGAATTTTAGGTTACCTTAAAGATCGAGTAAATCTAAAATCTTTGGGAAAAATTTCAATTGAAGTCGTTCTTAATGACGATAACATACTAGATATTATTGAAACAGAAGAAATTAATGGTAATTTTGCTCTGAGATTAGAGGAAAATATATTAAAGCAAGGTATATTCACCATTAAACTGAAAAAGAAAATTTGTCCCTCTTGCACAAGCAAGGCTGCTGGAAAATATTTCGAGTCTATAATTCATATTAGGCTAAATGTCAAAACGAAAGATGAGCTAAGAATGAAAAAGAAGTTAATAAGAGAAATAATATTATCTAAGGTGAACGATCCTTTCGTTAA
The DNA here is from genome assembly GCA_021163045.1 of Thermoproteota archaeon. Lineage (GTDB taxonomy): Archaea > Asgardarchaeota > Njordarchaeia > Njordarchaeales > Njordarchaeaceae > Njordarchaeum > Njordarchaeum guaymasense. The sequence continues at coordinate 1,907 of JAGGXM010000065.1, forward strand.
TATAAAGACTCTCAGAAATGGCTTTGATGTTCGCCTTAGCGATAAAGTATTCGAGTCCGAATTGTTAAAGCTCCTCTCAAAGAATTTCACAAATATTAAAATCAATCGCTACTCTACAAAGAAAAAGACACCCGATAAGAAGAAGATTATAACAATAAACCACCTTAGCATAACTTTATAATACTTCTAAATTATCTTCGTTGTAGAAATCTAATGTGACTTTTTTTCCTTTACGCTGTTTTAAAATCAGATTCTTTCCATCATCACTAAATGGCAGCCCTTTTGATGGAATCTCTAACTCGTCCCTTAGAAATTCTGCAAAGCTTCTTTCATAACCAAAAATAGTAAAAACCTTCTCAGGTTGAACTTTAGCCACGAATTCTAACAGCTTAATAAAGCTACTATGTGAAGATAAAGGGATCCCAAAACCTGACTTGAAATTTGACCGCATAGCCCATCCTGTAAAAAACAAATGTATCTTATTAGATCCCTCGATTTTTCCTTTCGATCTCATACTTCGTATTTCTATCCTGTTGCCATCTTTTATACTATATTTACCTAACCGGATATTACTGGATTTCTCCACAATTCTATTAATTTGAGCAATTTTCTCTGTCACCTTTGGTACCTGATTCGTGTAATCAAAGACCAGCTTTGTAAGTTCCTGTGCCTTACCAAAGGGATAGCCATGAAGTACTATTGTTTTATTCTCGATATTATCTTTGATTAACTTTATTGTTTCCTCATATATTTTCTTCCTAGGCGGAAAAATATAATATGGATGACCATATGTGGTATCGATAACTAAAATATCTGCATCAGGTATATCCGCGGGTTTTGTTATATTGGAACCTTCAACGTTTAGATCGCCCGTATACGTTATCTTTAGTTTACCTAAATCGATCTCGAACTGTAGAGATCCAGGAACATGACCTGCATCTTTAGCTGTAATCTCAACACCCTTAATAATTACTTTATCACCTGGTTTCATTAAGATAATTCTTTTTGAGTCAGAGATTTTCCCTTGTATATTAAGCATAGAATATGTTTCCTTTGACATTACTAACTTTATGTCTTTATTTACGATTGACTTATTGATTCCCGAGACGTGATCAGAGTGCGCATGTGAAATTAAAATAACATCAAATGTCTCTGAAATCGTACCGATACCGCCAGGATCCATTAGGATGCCTATGTCATTACTTTTTAGCAGGATTCCATTTCTTGTTCTATATAGTCTTAATCGCAAGTTAATTCCCATCTCTGAAAGAATCCTTATGACCTAACATTAAATTGATAAAGCTTAAAAATTGACTTGATATTTGAATGATAAGAGTGTTGTCATTAAAGTGTATAAGGGCGGGTAGTCTAGTGGTATGACGCCGCACTTAGAGCCGTTTTAGACTCTAAGGGCGAGGCTGACAACGCGGAGGACGGCGGTTCGATTCCGCCCCCGCCCACCAAAATAATTCTTTCTGAAATTAGAATGAATACATATTCTTTTCCAGCTTTTAAATAACATAGGACGCCTAAATTAATATTTGTGTAGCTCATAAAAAATTGATAGTGGTGTGTGACTAGCAATGTCAGGTGGACTCAAAGAGGCTAACAAAATTTTCATAATATCGTATGGTTGTGCAATAAACCAAGCACATACTGAAATAATGAAAGGCCTACTAAAGAATGAAGGCTTCATTTTAGTCGATAATGAAAGCTCTGCAGATCTAATTATTATGAACACATGTTCCATAAAGAAGCCAACAGAGGAAAAAATATTAGCTAGAGCGGCTTCTTTGATAAGAAATGGAAAAAAATTAATTATTGCAGGATGCTTACCAATTTCGGATCCTGCGAGGATCCATAAACTACATCCGAACATTTCTATAGTAGGCCCTTACGACTTCCTAAAAATAGCAGATGTAGTGAAAGCTACGCTATCTGATAAAAATGAAGTAATTGTTTCTCGCTCGGACTTTAACCCTTTACTTAAGCCAAGAGTTTTAAATAACTCCTTGATCGCTGTTATTCCTATTGCTCGAGGATGCCTTGGTGCATGTACGTATTGTATTGACAAACTGATTTGGGGACGCCTTAAATCATATCCTAAAGAAGATATTGTGAAAACTGTTCAGAACTTTGTGAAAAATGGTGTAAAAGAGATTAGACTATCAGGTCAAGATACTGGGCCTTACGGATGGGATTTAGGGTACTCCTTAATTGAACTACTAGATGATATTCTTGAAATACCCGATTTCTTTAAGATCAGAATTGGAATGGCTAGTCCAGATACTATTATGAAAATAATTGATGATTTAGTTAAAACAATGTCACGAGATAACAGGATCTATAGATATCTTCATATACCTGTTCAGTCGGGTTCTGATAGGATCCTCCAATTAATGAACCGAAAATATTCCGTTGACGACTTTAAAAACCTAATCAAATTTATAAGAAATAAGTTAGGAAATAATGTAACAATAGCTACTGATATAATAACCGCGTTTCCTACCGAACGCGAGGAAGACCATCAAGCTACATTAGCACTTTTAAATGAATTAAAGTTCGATATCGTAAACTTGTCCCGCTATGGAGATCGCCCTGGAGTACCAGCATCAAAAATTTATCCTAAAGTTCACTCTAAAATTGCAAAAAGAAGAAGCCAAGAGATTCATCAAACAATTAAAAAAATAAGTTTAGATAAAAACAAAAGTTACCTTAACAAAACCTTACCCGCACTAATTCTCGAACATGATAATGGTTCCTTAATAGGTAGGTTGGATAATTACAAGCTTATAATAGTCCCATATGAACAGTCGGTACTAGGATCCGAGACATATATAAGAATTACAGATGTGACCTGGAAAACCCTTTATGGAAGAGTCATTCATTAGGCTTTAAACCAACTAAAAACAAAGTATTTTATTCCCCTCTCATGCGTAATTGTTGCAATGACCCATTTCTTCCTTACAGATGTAGCAAGTCTTCCGGCACGAACAAGATCTATTCCTAGTAGTTTTGTATCACTTGGATAAACTGTTACAAGAAAGGGCGCATGATCTATTCCTGGACCATACCTATAAACAGCAAAGTCGCTTCCAAATTTTAAACCTGGCCTAACTACGAATCCTTTTTCTCTTAAATCTCGATACACCTGATACTTAGACTCGAAATCATGTATGTAAGAATTTGCAAGTTCTATTAGCTTATTCTGCGACAGATCAGTACCTTGTACATCCTTTACCTTAAGAACTTTCTTTTCCATTAGATAGAGTGCCTCAAAGAAGGATATCTCCAAAGGTCTTTTAAACGGCTCTATCCTTGGCTTAGGGATCCCTATCGGCTTACCAAAGAATCCAGCGGCAAATACTTTAAAACCCTTATCAGGATCCCATATAATGATTCTATTGCCAACAAGTTCAGCTATAATCCCTTCTTTTTTAAGATTATCTAACAGAGACTTCCTTTTATTAAGTTCCTGTGATTCCAACGCTTCTATCTTATGCTCTTCTAACTTAGAACTATTTTTTTCCAAGAACACACCCTTAAAAATAGTGCGGGGGACGGGATTCGAACCCGCGTAGGCCTGCGCCACCAGCGCCTCAGGCTGGCCCCTTTGACCACTCGGGAACCCCCGCATTCAAAATCATAATCCTTTGTTAAACGAATATAAAATTTATCACTTACATTCACTAATAGCATGAAAGAATACTTTCACGATGCTCACGTGATGTTATTGCGAATACAAGAAATAACATTATTTAGCCTCTGTTTTGAAGCTTATTTCATCAGCTAATGCTATTTCACAAATTTTTATCACTTGTGAATATAATGAGTTATAATTTGTTAGTTCCAGTGGAAATGAGGGGTCCAAATTCATTCACAAATAGCTTATTTTGTGAACTAAATCAACCAAACCATGAGATGTGCTCTTTCTGCTGAGAAAATAAATCTAATTTAGTATTTATAATGTGAAAAAAAACAGTACCCCATATTTCTACTGGAATTCATATTATAGGATTTGTCATATATAGAATAAATTTTCAATATTTTTCAATCAATACAAGCTCAAAGATATATAGCACAAAAAGCTATAGATTATAGGATTGAAATCATAATCATTAATAGCAATTTTTTAGTTATACCCGTATTCGGAAGTAAAAATACTTGTGATCTAACCGTACTAGAAGTAGAGTTGATATGATTTAGTGAACCTTTCTTTACTTTCACTACCACTTTCCAGTGGAAATGAGGGGTTGATGGCAAAAAAATCCTTTTATCTATTCCTAGGATATTCTATTCTTTTATATAGTTCCTTATAATACTTGAATAGTGACTATGGGCCCATAGGATGAGTGAGTTTTATGAGTGATAATCCCGGTGTTAAAATACGCGTGAAAAAAGGGGATCTTGAGCTAGAGGTTACCATCGACAAGTCAGTAAGCAAAGAACAACTTCGGGAGATTCAGAAGTTACTCATGCCCCTGAATCTAGGCTTGGGCTTAATTCCGGGATCCCCTAATAAAAGTGAGAAAAAACAACAAAAAAGGAGATCTATCTATAAGGAGCTAAAGGAAGTTATAAGTACCGTTTTTAAGTATGGTCAATGGTTCACTAGTTTAGATGTCATTGAGGCCTATGAGGAAGTTAAAGGGAAATCGCTTAGGCAATCTACATGTTCTACATACCTAAGAAGAATGGAGGAAGAGGGATACCTAGAGTCGCGTCGTAGCAGAAAACTAATTGAATATAGAATTACCGAAGAAGTCTTGGGTAGCAGCGTGAAACCAAGCATAGCTAGTGATGAAAAATATTGATTTTCTCTTTCAGTTCTTTAGTAGCTTTAAATGGATCCCTAGCTTTAGTTATAGCCCCGCCAACGATTATAACAGCTGGATTAAATTCTAGAATTAAATCGATATTGTTAATATTTATACCCCCAGCAACGCACAACATTTCAGGTTTAATTGACTCTGAAATCTTAGAAATAGCATCTAACGCGGAGAAGCCTTTGGATTGCATATCAAGTCCTGTATGAGCAATAATGTAATTTGCACCAGTACTTATCGCCTTCTCAATATCATATCGCGGATCCATTGAGTTAATCAAATCGACAGCAACTTTACCTCCATATTTTCGAGCTACATTCACAGCCTTCCTTATAGTTTCTTTAGATGCCACACCGAGCACAGTAATTATATCTGCACCAGCTGAAAAGGCAATTTCAGCAGAGATATCACCAGCATCAGCGATTTTTAGATCTGCGACAATAGGGAGATCGCCAGATACTGCACGTAATTCTCGAATTGCAAAATCAACACCATATTTTTCCAGCAAAGGAGTACCAGCTTCAATGATATCAACGCCTCCTTTTATAGCATAGAGGGCAACTTTTATAGCTTTTCCAAAGCTTATGAGATCCAAAGCAACTTGGAGTTTAGAGGCCACAAGCATCACCCTTTTAATGGATATCTTAAAATAGCAGCAATGCCACCTATTCTTTCAAATTGCTTGCCAGCAGGGTGGAGATTACTAATTATCAAAATTTTACTTCTAGTATTTTTTGCTAATTTAATTAAATGCATTATTTTATTTCTTTGATCTATGTTATATGTACTTATCAGAGACATACTTACTAGCAGAGTATCAACAGCACCATATTCAATAGCTTTTTTTACATCTTCATAACCATAAACCGCCAGCTTGTCATCCCTACCGATGTGCATTAAAAATTCCTCTATTTTCATGGTTTCCAGTGTTACTCTGTGGTCCTGTACGGCTTTTTGAGGTGTTCCTCTTTTTAACATTTCATGGATCCCAGATACAGTACCACTTGTAACAGTATCGGTAATTATTCTCACATTCCTAAATTCTGGTTGCTTCTTTAAATATTCAGAGAATTGTTCTTTTATAAAGCCTGGACCAGCAATTATTATATAATTCGCCGAATATTTTGATTGAATCTCAATTAATACCTTATAAATATTCGAGAAAAATCTCTTAATCAAAGAGCTTCTTTCATCCGATATTCCTTTCGTTGCTGTATTTTCCCGGATGGTAGCTACTATTTTGAGACCATAGTTACTGAGGATCCCGATAGTAGCTTCCCCTTCTTCTATGGCTACTAAGAGTAGTACTCTAAATGACATTTTTTCTGCTTCTTTTAATGGTTCCAAATCTTCGTCCGTAAAGCCTTCAGGACGTTCAATAATCAAGGAATCTCCTAGATTAATATTTATTGTGTGGTACGAACCGAAAGAAACATATTTTTCAGGTCCTGATAAAATACGACCCCTAATTCTAATTCTTTCAGCAAATTCTTGGAAAGAAACGTTTTGAACTTCTATTGTTAAAATCATTGGAACTCGTGCAGATTCTTTCTCAGTAAACTTAACTTTTCGGGATGTTTTAGCGGTCACCATGTCTCCTGGTTTTATAAATGAATAAAGGACATATAAATCATCTACTGAATGAACTCTAACAGTAATTTTATTATGTTTTGGGTCAAATTCTTCTATTAGCAATAATATAACACTCCTAGACCAAATGGTTAATTTTATCTTTATCGGGAACTTAATATTTTAAATCTAAATCATAAGTCCCTATCTCTATAGGGTGATATAGCGCAATATCTATGCGGGGGTTCCCGAGCGGCTAAAGGGGCCGGTCATATCTTAAGATATGGGCTAGACTCAAGATCCGGTGGCGCAGGCCTACGAGGGTTCGAATCCCTCCCCCCGCACCAGCGAGTAATATAGATAGATTCCTTTAACTAAAAATTAACTCAGCATAGACTTCTTTGAAATCATTTTTATTTCGAATTAGAATACTTTAGGAATATAGATGAGTATGTAATTCTTTATTCTCAATGGAGGGGCTCGATTTTGCCAAAAGAGGACTATAAGTTAAAAGAAGTATTAGAGACTTTCCTTAGCGATCTCTTGAATGTTGGGGTAAGAGCAGCTATAATATCTGGCCCGGATGGTTTTCCAGTGTATGGCATCGGAAAGTTTGATGATGTTGATGAGAAAGTTTCATCATTTGTATCAGGGATCCCACCAGTTATTAAACGTGAAGTCAATAAGGGTTTTTCTCTTGTTATCAGCGGCCTTACTGGTAAGCATATGTCAATAAATGATATTGTAATAACAGAGTTTGTATTATCGCATGGTGATCGTAAGTATATTGTTGCCTATGTAGAAGGCTACACGATAGTATCTCCTCTTGATGATTCTGTGGATCTTAGTCGAGTAAGGGACACAATAACCCAAGTATCTGCGAAAGTGATATCCTTCTTCAGAGAACTCCGAGAAAAAGCAGGATGGGAGGTTAAAATCGAGGAGAAACCATCAGAACCGACTATTACAAGAGAAGAAATAGCAATGATTCGAGGTGAGAGATTAAAAGAGGAGATAAAGGAGGAGTCGGTAGAGGTTATTGAGAGACTGAAGGATCCTAGGTATGTATATCAAAAAGTACGGGAACTTGTTTTAGAAATTCGAGAATCATTACTTCAGAAGGGAGATTGGGCAAGTATCATTGATGATTTTAGAACACTTGCAAATATGTTAAACTCCTTTATAGAATTAAACGAAGAATATGCGGATAGTCCAATTATAACTACGATAGTAAATTGGGTAAATAAGACAAAAGATAGAATTGAAGTCATATATAGTAAGAAAGGTAATTCGCAGATAGATGCTAATAAAAAAGAAACTCTTAAAAGAGGACTCATGCAGTTAATAACATATCTAAGAAGGGCTCTCTTTTAATTGCAAAGGTGTCTATAATTGAAGGACAATGAAGATGCTGAAGTTAGTATTCGTATAATAATACCACAAGAGAGAGTACCTGTCCTAATCGGTAAAGGTGGAAGTGTAAGAAAAGAGATTGAAGAAAAATTCAAAGTTAAGATATCTATAGATAGTACTACTGGTAATATTGTAGTAAAGGCGAATCAGGAGAATGCTGATGCTTTGCTTAAAGTGCAACAGGTTATTACGGCTATAGGAAGAGGATTTTCTCCTGAGAATGCTTTCTTGCTTGCGAATGATGAGTATACTCTATCAATCATTAACTTATCGGAGTTTGGGAGGACGGAAAATTCCCTGAGACGTATTCGGGGGAGAATTATTGGCAGGAAAGGGAAATCCAGATTACTTCTCGAGGAACTAACTAATACAAAGATAGTGGTATACGGAAAAACGGTAGGTATAATTGGCCCTATGGATAAAGTCGGCCTAGCAGAAGAGGCCATCAGAAAGCTTGCAGAAGGCATGAAGCACTCAACAGTTTTTGATTGGTTATATGAACAGAAGAGACTTGAAAAGATGATGAGCTTAGATCGCGCATTAAGAAAACCTTATGAGGAGGGTCTCTAGAAGATTAAGAGTAAATTTCAAAAGTCTTATAAAATCTTAAGAATCTAGACCATAATACTCCATATATCAGGAGCATCATCAGGATAGAAGCTTTCAAGATCCTTTACTTCGGTAACTATTTTTCCGGTAGCGTTATGTACGGATCCAGGAATTCTTAGCAGCCGTACACGGTCAATGGTCACTTTTTTATCAATTCTTGGTAGCTTATTCATTAATTCGGACCAAATTTTCTCGATTTCGCTCTTAAACTGTTTTCTAAGCATAGTATCCGTTAACTTTGTTTTTGTATAAATTTTTAAAGCTCTTTTTTGGTAAGCTAAGGGAAGAACATTTTTTTCATGTTCTTCGGGCGATATATATGATACTATTGCCTCTCGTACTTCTTCATCAAAGGTTCTTGTTATATCATCGGCAACCCATGCATGAAAACCTCTTCTGCCAGAAAAGAACCAATAAATTTTTTTGAATCCAAAATCATCCTTCAGCGTTTCATCTAAAAACATAGCAGCATTAGCAACGAGTGGCCAGCATTTTGGGCACACATGATCTTTTCCTTTTCCACAAGTTCGTATATCATCATAGTCTGTAAGGTCAAGATCGAAAATAAGTTCTCTTCCAATCCATTTCAGCTTAGTTACTGACAGAGAAGGCCTAGGCGGTGGGTCATACATTGCACCGACGTAAGCTCCTTTTACTCCAGTTAGTGCCATGAATTTAACTAGCTCACTAGGTGTTTTAAAGGACATATTCCTTATAAAACGTTCATTTCCGTTGTCGATTAATAAGAAACCGAATTCTCTATTTTGAAACTTACTAATGCCAATTACTTTGATCAGTGGTTCTAGAGAAAAGTAACTAGAGTAATATTTCTGCAATATTTCCTTTGTTAAAATACGCTTCAAATAAATCCCTTTTTGGATGTATTAAGTAGTAGAAGAAATAACTTATACACCAATTATGATTTTCCTTGTTTTCTGTTTTAATTTTATTACTGTTGGCCAACCGCATCGGGGACACATAACAAGGTCCATTTCGCTGAGTAGCTCTTCTGATAGCTCGAATACATGGCCGCATTTTAAGCACATATATTTAGACCGCGCCTTTTTTGGTATATTTCTGGTTTCTCGAACCAATTTATTCACCTCACTTTATCAGTATCATGAATCAGAGATATATAGCTTTTATGGAAATCTCTAATAATGATTGACCTCTATGTTATCAACTATTTTAGAGAAAGGAGAAACTTAAGTTTCTCGAATGCTTAACGAGTAAAAAACTTTATTATCAACTAAAATATCATTAACAGATGATTGTACTTCAAAATTTATTTTTAAATATTAAAGATCTAAACTTGCACTGCATAAGGGAAAAAAATAAAAAGCATTCTTAATTTAGCAAAATCCTAGGGTAATTTCAACATGGATATAACCAAAGGCGCCCCGATGGTGTAGCCCGGTCAAGCATGCGAGCCTTTCAGCTCGCATAATACTGAGAAAGAGAGCTCGCGACGCGGGTTCAAATCCCGCTCGGGGCACCACTATATTTCTTTTCTCATAAAGATTATGAGATATAATAGTATTCGCCCATTTCTTTTTGTTTCTTATCTAATACGCTTCCAGGTTTGTTAATTCTAGGTCTACCACTATGCTTATCTCGTCGGAATGTTACACCCAATTTTTCAAGGAATTTATTCATGCCAGTTCTCATATCGAAAGGACCCTTCACATGCCCATAAACGCCCGGATTTCCATCAAAGACGAGCAATCTTTCTGAAATATAATCAATAATTAATAAATCGTGATCTACAACAAGTACTGATTTCTCGCCCACATCAGTTAATGAACGAATTGTTTTAGCTACCCAGAATCTATCTTCTGCTGAGATATAAGCGCTAGGTTCATCTAGTAAATAGATATCTGCTTTCTTTGCTAGCGTACAAGCAATTGCAACCTTTTGTAATTGACCACCACTTAATTCATCAAGCGGAGTATCAATTATACGATTTATTCGAAGCGGTTTAGCAACATAAGTTATAAACCACTGATCCGAGAAAATATTTTTGCGTATGCTTCTTAATTTCTCACCTACTGTTAACCAACCCGAATCACGAATAAATTCACCCAAATATTGCGGCTTGTATGAAATTGTTATCTCTTTCTCTAAGTTTATTTCATATCCTGGATCTGGTTTAAGGATTCCTGCTAGTAGTTTAATAAATGTAGTCTTACCAATTCCATTAGGTCCTAAGATTCCTATTATCTCACGTTTTCTAATGGTACCCTCAGTAACTCTAAGTTTGAAATTACCGAGAGTTTTTATCATGTCCGGATAATTTAGCAAAATCTCTTTTGTAACATCGGCAGAGGAAGGTGCCATCACGTTGAATCTGATACTAGATTCCCTAAATCTTACATTCTCATCTGGGAGATATCCATCCAAGAATATGTTAATGCCTTCTCTTACGCTTCTTGGTTTGGATACAATACCATATGCTTCGGGTTCTCCATAATAAATGGTAATCTTATCGCTAATATAATCCAAAATTGCTAAGTCATGTTCAGCTACAAGTACATATTTTTTATTTTTTTCTGCTAATCTTCTTATTATACGAGCTATGCGCATTCTCTCAGAAACATCAAGATAAGAGCTAGGTTCGTCGAATAAATAGACATCGGCGTCCTTGATAATTGTAACGCCAATAGCAAGCTTTTGTAATTCCCCTCCACTTAAGTTTTTTATTTCTCTATCTGCAACTTTAGTTAATCCTAGTTCGTAAATTATCTTATCTGCTAATCCTACTTCGTCTCTCTCCTTCAGAATCGAAAGAACAGTACCTTTGATAACTTTCGGTATTAGATCAATATACTGCGGTTTATATACAACTTTGAGTTTTTTATCTGCAAGCTTTTTTAGATATTCTTGCAGTAATGTACCCCTAAACCGTATAACAATTTCATCCCAGTCTGGGGGGTTATTGTACATTCCAAGGTTTGGTTTTAGTAGACCCGAGAGAATTTTAAGACTCGTTGTTTTTCCTGTCGCGTTTTGTCCTAGGAGTCCAACTACTTGAGCCTCCATTGGAAATGGTAATCTATACAGAGAAAAAGCGTTCGGTCCATATCGATGTACTAAATCAGCTTCAATAGGCCGTGGTAGATTTACAATTATTATAGCATGGAAAGGACAATGTTTTACACAAAGGCCACAACCAATACATGTTGTTTCATCAATAATAGGAAACCCCTCTTCATCCTTTGAAAAAACCTTAATACCAGCTCTTTGAGGTGGACAAACTCTAATGCATGCGTAATTACTTTTTTCAGGCTTGCACTTATCTCTATTGATAATAGCAATTCTCTTAGCCATAAAAATCACCAACGTATCTCTACGGGAATCTTATAGATATTTCCTCTCTTGGAACTAACATAAGCTGCGATTTTATTTTTAATATCTTGCTGAAGGGGATCTAAGATAATCATTACGGCATTAGGCGATATATCCCATATAATCTTCATTGTTTTTAGATCAATTGAAGATGGCGTAACACCAAAATCTGGATGGGTGTGGTAAATTCCTACAAGTTTCGTACCTAAAATCTCACTTTTAATGTATGATCTTAGAATATCAGTTGGTTCTAATTCAACAAAAGCGTGTTCTCCTATTTTAAGATATTCAGCATAATAAATTTTTATGTACTCATGCGTTGGTTCCCCGAAGAGTACCCCCGCAGATTCTTTTTGAGGTCTACTGAGCTCTGTTCCGTATCGTATCATAGTTCTATAGGCTCTACGGTAAAGAATTATTCTCATAAGCGAAAACCTCAGAATAAATGGTTTATTTAATCTTATGATTATTTTGTAAAAATTCAAAAATATTAGTTACTTTATCGATCAGATCACTTTTTTTGGCAGCCATGATATACGCGTTTTCACCATCGGCATAATAATTAGGTATTTCGCCCACGATTTTCATTTTAAAGCCTTTATATAAGGTTATAGCAGGCATATTGCTTACACGGACTTCTAGGAAGACTTCCTTAATGCCATCATCAATCATTTTTTTAGTTGATATTGCAAATAGAGCACTTGCAATTCCTCTTCTTCGGTATTTTGCGAGTACGCCTAAGGAGAAGATATGGCCCTTCTTGATATAGTGCTCATCTTCACATAATAATGGGCGTCCTTTATCTATTTTATTCATGATATAGCCAATAACATCATCAATTGTATCATCAATTGCAACCCAAAAGTAATCCTTAAACAATCTCCATATGGATAAGAATGTGTATCTAGAGTAATTTTCAGGAAGAGTTTCTCTATTTACGTATATTACGGATGGAATTTCCCTGAAATCGCACCTTTTGAAGAAAATATTTTCTAAACGAAAGTTCAAATTATATTTATCCATTAAATCTCACCACGGATTGATCTTTAGTGTATAGTCTGGTGTTACTATGCCATTCACATTATATCAAATATTCAGAACACCTACACAGGTTAAAATTATTGAGGAATTATTAAAACGTCCAGATGAATACTTTACATTAAGCCGTATGTCAAAGATAGTTCAGGCATCGCCAAGTGCGGTTTCTACAAAACTTATGGAATTAAAGAAATTGAACATTATTCATTTCATGAAATCAAGCGAGAAAGCTAAAATTTTTAGGCTTAATAAGGAAAACAGAGTCGTGAGGTTGCTTCTTGAATTTTATAAGGAACTTAATAAGATTAACTCATAATTAGGGTTCCTATTTCAGTCAACTTCTCCATGTCTCTATTTACCAGGTGCTCTACTATAGAGCATAAGTTAAATGGATTTCTACCGTCAAAAATTACTGCTGGTATGCCAGATCGCTCCATAATTTTAATCGCCACAAAATCGATTAGCTTATACATACCAGCTTTTGCGGACTGTTCTACTAAAATTTTTCTCATATCTACGACTGTTATTTTCGCGAATTTTTTGGCATCAGAATGAATTTTAGGATCCTTATCGTAGACGCCGTCAACGTTGGTAGCGAGCAATATTGCATCAGCGTTTATAGCCTCAGCAATTATGGATGCTACGGCTACAGTGGATTGCCCGGGATAGAATCCACCACTAAAGCATATATCATTGTTTTTTAGCTCTCTTAAAACCTCTAAAGCATTCTCGCATACGTGATCAGATACGTGTATTCCCTGATTTAATGCAATTTTTTTGGTATAATAAGCCATTAATTGGGCATGTATTTTAGTTATATTGATCCCTATAATATCACTTTCAAACGAGGATAATCCCAAATTTTCGAGAATTCTTATGTAGAATCTAGCTGGAGCGCCCCCACCAGCGACTACAGCAATCTTATGTCCCTTTTTTGCGAGATCTACAATTATTTTACAGAAATCTTTGAGAATTTTTGTATTTTCCTCGATTGCCGGAAAGAGTATTGAGCCTCCAATTTTTAGGACAAATAGCATATTAAAATCCCCCTTCGATTTTTACATTTTTAATCTGATTAAGAAATTAATGTTTTGACGAGGATCAAAAGAATTCTTGCTTAAAAAATTATAAAAGGATGATCTCTTTGCCATCTAAAATGGTAGAACGAGCTCTAGGACTTGGTTTTCAAATGCTATTACAGATAATGATATATGAGGAAAGAGTAAGAGCTGGAGATTCTTTTGCCCTTCTATTCTTAACATTAAATATAATGATTATTTTATCATTATCCCCTGTCATGTTAGTGGTAAGTACAACAATTACACAAAATATTCTAATATATCTAGCTAAAATACTCGATAGCAATATGTTTAATGCTATGTTTATTGATCTTGTAGTCACGCTGATAACGATAAATTCACAAGCAATAATTCTAATATTGTAGATTGTTCAAAATTTTCAAATACTTAACACAAATAATCTAATTAGAATCAAACCACTGAAAAATGGTGTTCATTATGGTTCGTGTAAAAGCGAAAGGAAAGCAGAGGAAGTATTGGATAATAGCATACGCTCCAGAATTGCTCGGGGGAACAAACAAACCACTAGCCAAGATCCTATATTTTGAGCCTGAAGAGCTAATTAATAAGATTGTTATAGTAAAGGGATTAGAATTCACTAGAAGTTTCGAGGATCGCGCAATGAATCTCTATTTTCGAATTGTAAAAGTTACACCAGCAGGCGCTTACACCACATTGATAGGACACGATTATGCTCGGGAGATAATAACATCAAAAGTAAGGAGGAGAATGTCTAAAGTAGAACTCATAACGAGAGTTTACACTAAAGATGGTCACAGAGTTAAGGTGAGCATTCTAGCTATGACAACAAGCCGTTGCGATAGAATTCATAAGAAGAAAATAAGAAGAATATTAAATGAATTTGTAAATGAAAAGGCTAAAGACTACACTTATGAGGAGCTAATCTATAATCTATCGATCAGAAAAACGTGGCATAATGAGATAGTAAGTATGATTAGTAAAGTATATCCAATACGTGAATTCCTTATTTATAAAACAAGGGCCGAAACGGTAATAATACCAACAGATCAGATAAAGAATAGCGTAGAGAATAAAGAAGAAATTTTAAAAAGTGCTGAGACATTTTCTAAGAAAGCCGTATAGCTTCTTAATTCACATAAATTATTAATCAGAAGCTCCCGCCAACCGATCTCGAGCCTCCTTTAGGAGATCTTCATCAATTGATATTTTCTTTCTTACACTTTTATCTTTTATAACTCTACTACTTGTGTTAGAAGCTATAGAAATCTCAGCAGGAGGGACCTCCCTGGTATTCTCCTTTATAGGCCTTGCTAATTTTACTCGAAATTTGCAAACCGTACACACTAGAAATTCCTCGTTATTAATTTTTCTGTACACTAATATATTACCACACTTTGGACAGAATTCAGGCATATATATTGGCCTCCAAACTCAAGTCTAATATTGGGCTTAAATTTGGGAATCGATATATAAATCTTATTGATGGGCTAACTAAATATTTATAATTACACATGAGTAGTTTAAATCCAAAAAGCTTAAAGGTTCCTTAGTAATTCAGAAATAACTAAGAAAGATTTATAATGATCGAGGATGAAGAAGAGGTGATCCTCGGATAAGATTAATGAAGAGAAGGGAAAACTGACTCGCAGAGGTGTAGCAAAATGACACGAAAAGACAAATTATTAAGGCTAAATCCGCAACCGAGGTCTAACTTCCTCTTAGTTCAATGCCCAGAATGCTCGTCTAAGCAGATAATATTCTCACATGCATCAATAGAAGTTAAATGCTTTGTTTGTGGAAAAACCTTAGCTAAGCCGACTGGTGGTAAAGCAAAAATTTTGGGTAAAATTCTAAAGAAATATTATGAATAAATATTATGAATGAGGACGACGTATTATGCCAAAGAAAATAAGCCTCGTAATTATTTGTTTGTTTCTTTTATCAACCAGTACGATGATCTATGGTCTAAAGGCTAATGATGAACAAGGAAAACTTGTACGTGAAATTTTTAATATACTTATAGATGAAGGGCATGGACCTATATTTGGACATCGTGAGTTAATGGACGCCTTAAATTATTTAAACAAAACCCTTAAGGTACGAGTGTACGTAAATACCGAGAGCATCGATTACACGAAGCTTGCTGGTATAGATCTTGTAATAATCCCACCATCCAATGGATCGATAGCTTATACACAACAAGAGAGAAAAGCTTTTAAAAGCTACACAATGTATGGCGGAGCAATTCTTTTACTAGGTATTCCTTTAAGGAATGATGGAACTAATATGAATCCCCTAGAATTTAATTCGATAATAAGAACGATCTTTGACAGTTCGCCATTTATGTATTATGAAAAGGATGGTATGGGAGATATTATTTACGATGATATACATGCCTCCGGAGAGATCCTAAACTTGTCTGTGGAGATGCTCCATACAAATATAACAGAACTTTTTGAGAATATTACAACGATAAATATACGTTCAACATCTATTAGAATTCTAGACGATAAAAATGTTAAAATGATAAATTTACAAGCATCAGCATATAGTGTGAGCAAAGATGGAACAATAAATTATAACAACGGAACAATCACTATAATGGCATCAAAAGAGATTTCTAGGGGGATCTTGACAGCCATAGGCTTCGGAGAAGCATTTACAAATATAAAGTCCCCCTATGGTTCTCCTTGGATAGATCTCGAAGGAAATAAAAACCTATTTAAAAATATAATACTTTGGATATTAAGATTAAATCGCTGGTTTAAGGAGGATATAAAACCAGCACAGGATATCTATCTGTACTATATTATCACATCTGGGATCTCATTCAGTTTATATTATATAATGTTCAAAAGAGAACAACGAGAGGAAATATTAAAGAGAAAAGCAAAGGAGACGATAAAGCCCTCCGAAATTATCAAAAAAATCAGAGAGAAAAAAGAGTAAATCACTCTTTCTTAATTTTTTCTACGGTTTTACTAATCAGCTCCTTATTCTTCTTATAGTATGGAAATAGAGCTACAATGAGACCTATTAAAAGTAGCCCAGGAATACCCAGTCCAATTACAGATACTATGAAAGAATAAACAGTCTCAACGTTTTTTGGGATTAGTATAACAGTAACCTCTTGATCTGACCAGAAGAATCCAAAATATTTCTTATATGCAACAACATAAATATTTGTTAGACCCTTCGAAAGATTAGAAACATCAATTTGCAGGAAATATACATTTGTATCGTTAACTCTTGAGGCATTTTCTTTGAGTATTATAATTGAGCCCCTAGCCAAAACTACTGTAAATATAGTTTCATTTAATACACTATTATCCGGCACATCAGCAACAAACGAGACATTTAGTACCGCTGGTTGTATGTTTATATAGACAGTAGAGGGTGTAGCTTTAAGATCACCGATATTTATATATGCGGTTTGCTTTCCGATCCAGTTAATCAATCCTCTGAAGAGCAATATATTATCAAATTCACTATTTGATAAGTATTTATTTGTAAAAGCCAAATCTGAGCCAAGTAAGAAAACTTTACCACCTGTCCATAGCTCTATTAAATGGCACAATGAAACATTTCTCCCATACAGTTCGTTAGGATCTCTTGTTTGATTATTATTCTCATCTACAAAAGTAGAGTTTAATCCCCATATTAGGCTATAATCCACAAACTTTACTGATATGGTTGCATTTCTCCCTGACTTAATAAAAGCACCACTATTTGGTATGGAAATCTCTCTGAAATCGTAGTAGGTAAATATCGGATGATTTCTTATCCAAGTGTTCTGCACTAAGGGTATTCGTGAATCGTTTCCAAAATTAGAGCTATTATCTAGGATCGGTCCAATAACATCTAGACCGAATAAATCCAAGAAATAACCATATGTAGAGATATTTTCGAAAGGAATTCCTAGAATGACAGAGCCTCCTTCTAAAAGAAAAGTTTCTATAAGTTTCCAAGTATCGTTACTTACATAGGTTTGGCCTATAAGTATTAGGACATCTAGATCGGCTATTTGAACATATTGGGTAATGGAAGTAAGCTCTGTGTAGTAAAACCCATCTTCGGTGATAATATTAATGAAAAGCGATAATTGTGTCTTGCTAAACGTGGGTGAACCGCCGATATATAACCCAAAAGAAATACTAGATGCGGGTGGTGCGGATTTAATCGGTGATGGATTTAGGATCTTACCATTAATAGCGCCATTAATAGGCACTAGAAGAATTACTAATACAATAAGCAGATTTAGATATTTTTGGCTATTACTGGATATGCCCATGAATATCCCTCCAAAGATTCTAAGTTTACTTTCATAAGATTGATATTATGAACCATTACCACATTTTAATTGTTTGGTGGTTGTAATGAGTCTTGAAAAATTTTGGGAAAACATTAAAAAAATATGGATAGATGGTAGGGGTTATCAACTATTAGAAATTTTGGATGAAAATGAAGAATCACGAGAAGCCATATTCAAGAAGAAGAAATCTAGAGCGTATGTATTAGTAACATCGAAACAAATTTCAGTTCAATTAGTTCGTAGAACTATTGAAAAAATTAAGGAACTTGGATGCAACGAGGCTATGATGGCTACACTCGGAAAGCTTACAACACAAGCAAAGGTTCTGGGAGAACAAGAAAATATTGAGTTTGTTCATAGGAAGGAACCATTAGTATATGCATTCGACCATTGGTTGGTACCAAAACATAGAATTCTAAGTTCTAAAGAGGCGAAAGAAATAATACAAAAATACACAAATGGAAAACCCGAGCAACTGCCAAAAATATCTGTATTAGATCCGACTGTTCGGATATTAAGAGCAAAACCGGGAGATATAATAGAGGTAATACGAGAGATACCAGAGAAAGAGAAGCTTATTGAAAAATACGGGGAAAAATTTGGATCTATGGTCTATGAACTTCTGAGAGAACTCACTCCTGCAGGACGAGAGATATCATATAGATTAGTTGTAGAAGAACCTGAGGAATTTTTATTTTAGGTGATCTATCTTGCAACTAGATGAAAAAGCATTTCAAAAACGTTTACTTTTTGAGTTAAATCAAGTACGCCGAGAAGCACCAACCTTTCGCCCGCGTAATGATCTAACAGAATGGATTGGATATATAATGGGTACAGGGCCTTACGAGGGTGGAATATTTGTATTTAGAATAAAAATTCCAAGGACGTATCCATTTACGCCTCCGATCGTGGAAGCTTTAACACCAATCTTTCATCCAAACATTTCTGAAAGCGGGAAGGTTTGCCTTGATGTTTTTCAAAAAAAATGGCTCACATCGATGTCCTTAGTAGATGTGATCAACTCTCTTAGATTAATTTTTGATATAGAACTAGCAAATCCAGATAACTACTTTAATTTTAGAGCAGCAACGACGTTAAAACGTTCCAAACAAGAATTTATTAAAATTGCTCAAGAATGGACTAAAAAATTTGCAACATGGGAGAAAGCCAGAGAGTTAGGAATTAAATAAAAAGGACTTAGATAGTAGAAGTCTAATCCCCTTTTATAATAAACATTTCTACTCAAATTAAGTCTTACTAAATCCCGATGAAGCGTTTTATATCAATATGATAATAGATGTTTCTATTAATATATTGGAGAGCATTATTTCTATCTTGTAAAAAGTTTTTATTAATGATTTAAGATTATATTATAGGTCCCTTGAATCGCTATGACCGGTACACAATTACCTGTGCTATTTCCTTTATTCGTATCCCATAAGACTACATCATTATCATGTTCACATAAATATGATATTCCATTAATATTTCTATGCGCTTCCCTATAGAGAAAAATGCTAATAAGTTTCTTTTCTCTCTTTTTTAGTTTCCCTACAGTAAAGAAGTTTCTTCCATTTACAATAAAGATCACGCTATAAAATCTTCTATTAAGGCTGATTCTTAATAGATCTTTGAGCGATGATACTTCAAATACCTCTCCGTGAAGGATTGATTGGAGTACTGAATTACTTGGCTCAATTGCTAGGGGTTCATTCTTTTTTCTAACTAATTTAACTATTGGTAAATATATACCAGACGGCTCTTTGGTATCATTACGTAGCTCGATCTCTCCAGAATCAAAGTCTAATCGAATGTAATTCTTTGGTATCTCTTCTGAGAAACAAAAAGCTCCCATAACCTTCTTGTGATATAATGGTGTACGAATAATAGCTAGATATACTTGGCCATGTGCTTCATTTTCAAATGTATAAATTGGCGGTGGAATTTCATGTTCCCTAAAAATGCTCAAAAAAAATGCTAATGACCTAAGATTGTCTAATTTTAAATACTCAGCGTTGCCATTTTTAAACCAAAAAATCTGCACCACCCAAAAAAGCAATCTTTCTATATCTTTCGAATTAGAAAGTGTTATTAACTTAATGTTATAAGTAATATTAATATTGAGGTGCCCTAAGTGGTAAAAAAAGATATTGAAGATGTTTCCGACGAATATTTCGATAGATCATTGTATCTTAAGGTAGCTAAAATCAGACCGCTCTTTCCTCTTCCACTTACAACAATGCCCCCGACCTCCGTTATGATGAATCCAACCATACTAGCAAATTTAACGAAACCCGTTTTAGAAATGCGACTGGAGGATGGTAAACTATTTAGAATGGGAGGAATCCCACCAACTATAGCGATTGAGATATGGGAAGTTCTTGAAAGCAGAAAAAACACAGCATTAGACCTTGAACGTAGGGATCCAAGACTCACTTTATCCCAAGCAATAATTGAGATGGCTGAGGTTAAACGAGCTAAAATCACAGACATCCTCCCCAAATTCAATGTATATGTAGCAGAAATAGATCTTATCCCCGAAGGCTTTGGTAAACCAATTACACTTAGGATGATACCTTCTCATGCAATATTGATTGCACTTAGAGCTGGTGCTTCTATCTTTGTGTCGAAAGATCTTGTTGAAAATAATGGTAGCGAAAGTAGTGAGGATATGGAAACTACGGGGAATTTTTACGATGTCTGATCTCCAGATTAATCAAAAATATTTTTACTCTTTAAAAGAAATAAGATCCCAAATTCATCTCGATGAAAATTTCCGTATTGGTATACGATTTATTGATAAACAAGGTGGACTTCCTCTCTATGAAATAACCGAGATATTCGGGCCTGCCGGTAGTGGAAAAACCATCTTTCTACATCAATGTTTATCGTATTTTCTCCTTGAAGATGATAATCGCACGGCTATTTTTATGGATCCTGATGGAACCTTTGACCCTAAAAAGATAATTTATTGTCTGAAAGAAGAATCAGTTGACATAGATAGTATTCTTAGAAGAGTTTACGTTTGGCGTCCTACCTTTTCTAGCAATTTTGCTGAAAAAATAAAAACACAGATAGATTTCATCTTAGACCGAAATCTTAGTTCTTCAATTCTAATATTAATCGATTCCCTCCCCAATCTGCTTTTCATGGATTATATGGATAGAATTAAATTTAATGAGAAGTATCTAAGATCTAAGGCACGGTTTATTATACGTCTAGGCATGACCCTTAGGTATCTTATTGATAATTTTAAAACAACCGTCTTGGTTTCAAACCATATTAGAAGCTATATTAGCTTATCAAAGACGTCTTTAACGAAGGTTCGTTCTCAGACCACAATAAACTTACCAGCATTGGGTGATTTATGGGATTTCTTTGTTGATAATAGAATTTATTTACGAAAAACAGGAAAACAGAAGAGGGTCATACATATTGTTTTCTCATCAATATTAAAAGAAACCTTTAGTTTAATCGATTTTGCTAATGGTAGATTTTACTAAATAGGGTGAGCCTCTGCTATTATCTCCGATATTAACTCATGAAAAACAGCATCTTCCTCTATTATCTCATCCACAAACTTACTATAATTGTCCCCTCCCAAACTTCCAAGTTCTGCAAGCATCCTCGCTACGATGTGATAGCAATATTTTCTTCGCCTGATAATACCCTTTTTTCCAGTCTTAAACAGTGAATGAAACAAATAGTCTGGACATGAGCATGCAAAGCTTATTTCGCCGTTATGTTCATAATCCACAACTAAGTACTCGCCTTCTTTTCCCACAACGAGCCAAATTTCGTTGTTACTTGGTTTAAATATATATTTTTTGACGTTATGATCTTTTAGGGCTCTTATTGCTTCCATATAGATTTCAGGCGTTTGTTTCTTAATATACTCTATTTTTCTAGACAGCATCTCTTTACTTATCTGCAAATATCATTCACCATAATGAAGCTCACTACTTAACCACGCTCTCGTCTTCTTTTAGCCAAAGTTTCCTTTAATTGGGCTAGTATTTCAGCTCTTGGACTAATACTTGGACCAGAAGGAGTCGGTGTACTTGATTGTGTTCCCCTTGGTGTTGGAATCGGCGTGGAACTCGATTGTGTTGGAGGTCTTGATAAAGGAATTGGCGGGGGGATCGGTGGTGGTACATTCTCGGGTTTGGCAGGAGGTGCAGAGGTCATTGGAGTGGTCTCTTTCGCTTGTTGTGTTAAATTACTCTGTTGTGCTACAGATTGTTCTGGAGTTTGTGTCTGCTGTTGGGTGGAAATTGACTGTATCTTTTGAGAACTTGGTATTTGTTGCATTGGTGTCTGTTGCACTAATTTTCCTCCTTTTATTTGTTCTAGTTCATTTGCTTTTTGTTCTAGTTGGGAAATTGCTTCGTGAAACTCTTGTAATAGTATAATTGTTTGGTTAACTATTTCGCGAAGAAAGAGATCCAGGTCATTTACTGATTCTCGGATCTCATTATATTCCTTAGTCACATGCTCTAGCTCCCTCTTAATTTCATTCCAGAGATCTTCAGATTCTTTTTTAATATTCTTACCCACGAGAGGCACCCCAAAGGATTATATATTCTCTTATTTATTATTTCAATATTGACCTTTCTTGCACTCATAACACTATAAAACTAGCTTAAAAATATACACTATTATAAGTCATACATGTGAAATCTCTACCACGGGATTAAATTTAACATTAAAGTTTTATGTATACCTGACTCCGTAATTTCTGATATTTCAAAAATCAGTAATAAGAACTTTAATTAACTGGGTGTTGTGCTTACCTATCAGCGTAAATATAAAATTCCATAATAGAGCCATCCTTTAATCCTAGTAGTTCTCGAAGATTGTATCTAGAAACAATTTCTACTACGTCGTCAGGATGTCTTGTTTTATCAGGCCTTAAGACAACGATTTTTCCCACATTATCGATGTATCCTAAAGTATAACGTATGGCCCCAAAACCACGAGGTCTATAGACATGCGGGAATGAAAAAAGCAAGTACCATGGTTTCTCTAGTATCACATTTAATGTTCCGGGAAAGGGCGCGCCTTCTAGTAAGGCCCTAAATAAGCTATGATATGGATTCTTTGTTACATAGATTTTACCTTCACCGATGCCCGAGAAAACATGGCCTCTTAATTCAACTTTTCTGTTCATTAGTATCACCGAATATCAGATTTTGCTCTATAAACCCTTCCAGATTTTTGTGCTCTAAAAGTTCTTAGTATTCTACTCTATTGTGGTAGGATATTATAGCCCTGATAATTTAAATAATGAAGAGATCTCTTTGCGAATATTCTCCAGGATCATTAATACCTCGTGTATAGCGATTTCATCTTTAGTTATGCTTGTCTTAAGCTTTATTATAGTTCCAATTTTATCAATACTATCAAAGGGTATATTTTCCTCGGAGTCTTTCCCTCTCACGACTAGAAAAAGCTTTAAAGGTGGATATTTTAGTCTGATTCCTTTAACAATGCCTAGCCTTCTAGCGTTATTATCGATTACTTCTTTACCAATCAACGTGCCGGGAATAATAGGCTCAAAAAGAACAATATCGATCTCATTAATGTCCGCTTTTTTCAAAAACTAGACCTCCATCGAATACAGCCCCAGACCAAAAATATTTTGGCAATAATAAAAAAATTGATGGTAGATATCTTTAATAAGCAACATAACATATGTGTAAATATATTGATTCCTAGGTGTTATTTTAAATTATTAGACAGTGATACATAATGCTATGTAGAAATAAAGTTGTTCTACTAAATATAACCTGGTGATTGTTTTGTCGACGACGGAGTTAGAAGAAGTTCTTTGGGTTGAGAAATATAGACCAAAAACGTTAACAGAAATGATTAATCAAGAGGAAGTAGTCGCAGCACTAAAAAGATTTGTAGAAACTAAGAACGTACCAAATATGCTATTCGCTGGCCCCCCGGGTACTGGGAAAACAACAGCAGCATTAGCTCTTGCGCACGATCTCTATGGATCTAATTGGAGAAATTATGTTCTAGAGCTTAATGCCTCAGATGAGCGCGGAATTGATATGGTTAGAACGAAGTTAAAAGACTTTGCAAGAACGCGAGTATCCGGGGAAATCCCATACAAGATTCTAATCTTAGACGAGGCAGATTCTATGACACGCGAAGCACAGCATGCCTTAAGAAGAACAATGGAAAAATATGCCGATATAACGAGATTTATTCTAATTTGTAATTATTCCTCCAAGATAATAGAACCAATTCAATCTAGAACTGCGGTTTTTAAGTTTAGAAAATTATCTGATAAAGATGTTGCAGAGAGAATAAGATATATCGCAGAGAAAGAAGGCGTAAATGTATCTGAAGACGGAATTTTAGCAATTATTGAGGTATGTGGTGGCGATCTCCGAAAAGCCATAAATTTGCTCCAGAGTGTAGCATATATGAATGAAAAAATCGATAGATCAATTGTATATAAGACGGCTGGTCTTGTGTATCCCGAAACTGTAGTGGAAATGATTAAAGATGCGTTCAAAGGAGATTTTGAAAAGGCTAGAAAAGAATTAATAAGAGCGCTCGTGGAGGAGGGGGTAACAGGAGGCGATCTCTTACAGGAATTTTACAGAATTTTAAACTCGGATAAAGTTATCACATTGAATTTGGATGATAAAATAGATCTACTAAAATTCATTAGTGATCTCGATTTTAGAATCTCTCAGGGAGCTACAGATTATCTTCAGTTGACAGCATTACTAGCATATATTGCAGATTTAGGTAATAAATATCGCAACAAAGCATAATCTCTACCATTTTTATATGGGATACTCTATGTCTGTAGCAAGTAGTAAGCGGCTGCCGTGGACCGAGCAGTTTAGACCAAGATCCCTAGATGAAGTAATATTAACAAGAAAACAAAGAGAACAGATTCTTGGTTGGTGGAGGGCATGGATTGTTCTATGGAACATGAATAAATTTTGGTTAAATACATACTTTACTGCATGGCGAAAATTTATAGTGACTGATGTGGGTAGATATTGGTACAGAAAATACATATCAAAGTGGAAAACTTTTTTTAGAAGTAAATTTGATTCTTGGATCTCGATAATGTCTGCTAAAGGTAAGGAAAATCAAGCTAAATTATTCGAGCCTGTAGGAAGGGGAAAAGAGATATCAACAGATTTAAAGAAGAATGCTGAGGCTGAGATTAAAAACAAGCTAGAAGAAATATGGAATAAATTCTTAGATGAAATAAAGGAGCAAGCGCCAGCAATACCCCCATTAACTCCATATAAACCGCTCCTGTTAGTAGGCCCTCCAGGAACTGGCAAAACTTCAACAGCATATGCTTTGGGGTGGCAAGAAGGTGTCGTTATTGTAGAATTTAATGCTAGTGATCGCAGAAATGCAGCGGTAATGAAAGATGTTGTAAATGAAGCACTAAAGAGTGTGGGGTTTATTTTTAATCATGGAAGTAAGCCCTCACGAATTGTTCTTCTAGATGAAGTCGATGGTTTATCGTCTATCGACGATCGTGGCGGTTTTTCTGCGCTTTTAAAGCTAATTGAAGAAACAAAAATTCCAATTATTCTTACTGCAAATATAATACATGACAGAAAAGTTCGATTTTTAATGCGGCTATGCATTAACGTTTTTTTGGATAGACCTCAGGAGTATCAAGCAATAAAGCTAATTAATCGTATAATAAAGGCAAAGAAAATAGAGATGTCTGAGGAAAATATTAAAAAATTAGCTAAATATGCTCCAGATTTTAGGACTATAATAGAGGCTCTTGAGGTTTATTATTATACAGGAGTATTACCTACACTATTTAGAGATGAAATGCTAAGTTTGCAGGATGCAATAAGGTATGCATTTAGTATGAAAGCAGAGAATGAGGTTTCTACGTTTTTAAATGTGATCAGAAATTTAAGCGCAATTACCGATATGGACCTTGGTACAATAATACTTTGGATCTGGGAAAACGCGTACAAGTTCTTGGATCGAAAGAAAGGTCTATCGGCTTTTTACGACTTACTAGCATATGCAGATTATTTATATAAGGTAGGATCTAGAAACCAGCTCTGGAGAATTGCTTACCGTGACGCCTCTAATATATTAGCATATGCCTTAACAAAATATGGCAAAAAAGTTAATAATATATGGGCTCTCCGAAGAATCCGTGTAGAAAAACCGACTATTATGGAAGGTCTTATGAAGCTAAAGACTCTTATTGAGGGTGAAGGTGAGAGTAAGGGACTCCGACCGTTGCTTGAAAAATATGCTAAGTATACACATATTTCCAGAAAAGATGCATGGTATGAGTTGAAGTTTTTATCACTAATTGCTAAAGAAAAACCAGAAAACATTGGTAAATTCTTTGCCAAACTTGATCTTTCTAAAGATTCTCTAGAAATTTTTTGTAAAAACTTTATTAAGAAAGATAGTATCTGTAAAAAGCTGCTTAAGGCATTCGAAGATTCAAAAGGAAAAATAAGATTAGAGGAACATTTAGCGGAATTTAGCAAACGCGGAAAAAGTGTGAGTAATAGAGAAGCCTCCTTTAAAAAAGGAGAACAAAAGGGAAGAAAAGGAACTTTAGATGACTTCTTTGGATAAAGTAGTACTTCAATTACTATAGTCCTAATTTTTTTCGTAGATTATCCATATCTTGCTTTGAAATTTTCTGGAATAGCGGTTTAGTAAATCCTTTTTCTCTAAATAGTGTAATTTTATCAGCAATAATTTCTTCGCTGGGTGTTATATCCAAGAATGTGCCAACTTGATATTCATCCAACCCCAACATCTTAGATAACTTAATTGTCGATTCCGGTAAGTACGGTGCCAACAGAGGTAAAATAGTATAGACAATTGCGAATGTTGTTACAAGCGTATCTGACGCTTTAGTAGACTTCAGATCCTTCCAAGGCTCATTTTGGCTCAAATACTTGTTTCCTATATCTGCCATCTCTAGAATAACTTTTATGCCAATATCGAGCTGATTGTCTTCAACTTTTTCTAGAAAAGTTTTTTTAAGATTTAATATTCGAGATAGAATATTTTGATCAATTACCCCGCGGCTTATCTTTCCCTTTCTAATCAATATTAGAACTCTATTAATGAAATTACCTAAAACGCCAATTAATAATTTATTTATCCTCTCTTCGAATTCTCTGAGAGAGAAATCCCCATCGTTTAAACTTTCAGTTGTAGAACTGCTCCAATAGAATCTTAGATATTCTGCTGGCCACATATTAATAAATTCTTCTAAACTAATGTAAAGGCCTCTACTTTTACTCATCTTCTTACCTTCTAGAGTTGCGAACCCTCGAACTCGTATTTCATCGGGCAATGTAAATCCCACACTCATTAGCATTGCTGGCCAGAATAGTACATGGTGATAGATTATATCTTTGCCAATGAAATGAGTAATCTTACCTGTTCCATCGATCCAAATATCTTCCCATCTTTCACCGATTTTATTAAAGAGTTCGGATGTGAATGTTATATAACCAATTGGAGCATCCCACCACACATAAAAGACCTGATCAGGGATGTCTGGTACAGGTACACCCCAGGAGATATCTCTTGTAATGTCCCAATCTCTTAAACCGTCCTTTATCCAATGTAGAACATGTTCTCTTGCCCCTTTAGTTAATTTTAGTTTCTCTTTAACCCATTTTGAAAGCTTATCAGTAAACGCGCTTAGATTGAAAAATGCATGCTTGCTATACTTAACCACTGGCGTTGCACCACAAATCGAACATTTCGGATCCTTTAATTGAAAAGCATTATATGTTCTACCACAGACTTCGCAATAATCACCATATTGATCCGGTGCCCCACAGAAGGGACAGGTTCCCTTTACCAACCTGTCTGGCAATGCAATTTTATCGACTTCACAATAAAGAATTTTGACTTCCTTCTTGTATATGTATCCTGCTTTTTTTGCCTCTGCATAGAACCATTGTGTGAGTTTTTCGTGATTAGAAATTGTAGTTCTTGAAAAAATATCAAAATGAATAAGAGCGCCATTTAACGCGTGTAAAATTAGGCTGTGATAATAGTCAGTAATTTCTTTAGGAGATTTTTTTTCTCTTAGAGCTCGTGCTAGGATTGGTGTTCCATGTTCATCGGTACCACATACATGGTATGCTCGA
The DNA here is from genome assembly GCA_021163045.1 of Thermoproteota archaeon. GTDB lineage: Archaea > Asgardarchaeota > Njordarchaeia > Njordarchaeales > Njordarchaeaceae > Njordarchaeum > Njordarchaeum guaymasense. Next base: position 30,234 of record JAGGXM010000065.1, read on the forward strand.
ATTCCCTTTAACTTCAAAAATCTAGTAAAAATATCAGCAGGGAGATAAGTAGAGCGAATATGACCAATATGCATTTCTCCATTAGCATAGGGTAATGCTGAAGTTACAATCCACTGTTTGAATATGTCCACCCCCTTAATGGAAAACTTTCGCATTTATGCAACTAATTAATGCTATAAAATAAAAGACAACCATATTAAGTATTAGAAGACTTCGAATTTTTAACAACAACTTTTTTTCCTCTTGCTGAGGGAATAATTCTAATCTTAGCATTATTAAATGTTTTCAAAAGTTCTTTTCCTTCAAATAACCAATCTAAAAAAACAGCAAGTGCTGCGATTTCGCTGTGAGGCTGATTTCCAATGGCGACATTATAATCTGCAATTTCATATAGATCTCTTGGAACTTTTTCACTTCCGACAACAACAACTAAATTTTTCTTTTTATCAAAAAATTCGGATTTTATGGAGTCAATTACATCAGGAAGATTAATGCCATACATTGTAAGATGAATTATAACAAAACCCTTATCGCGTAAATTTTTTATTTCTCTCTTCCAATCAGGAGTATAGGATACAAGAAAAGGACCTCCCCATTTTTCTATAACTTTTTTAATACTATTAATAAGATTATTATCGAACTCTCCAGAATATATAATCCCATCGGCATTAAAAGCTCTAGCTACCAACCCGACATGGGTTGACACACGTTTATCGCGCTCAATGCGATGACCTAATCGTAGTACCAAAATCTTATTCACGAATATCACCGGTGAAATAAATGACTCTAATACACGATAAAGATATAGAACATATATTTAGAGCTTATGATATAAGAGGTATTGTGGGTGAAAACTTATTTCCAGATGTTATATCAAAAGCGTCAGCAATATTTGCTAATATAATCGAGGAATATGGTGGAAAAAACATAGCTGTCTCCGGAGATGGACGTATATCTACTCCAATGTTAATTAATTCGATTAGCGCAGGGGTTACAGGAGCCGGCTTAGATGTATTTCTTTTAAATACATTACCGATAACGGTGTTTTATTATTCTCTATGGGCAAACAAGGAATTTGGTGGTGGTGCATATGTTACAGCGTCACATAATCCTCCTCAATGGAATGGTGTTCGTTTTAGAAAGAGTGATGGAACTGGATTCTCCAAGGAGAATACCGAAGTTAAAAAAAGATTTTTCAGCGGAAAAATTAAGTGGGCTGAATGGAATAATATCGGAAGAATTATTCATTTAGATGAGTCTAAAATAATACAGGATTACATAAACTTTGTAATGGAAAAAGCGCCACCGCAAGAGAGACAACTAGAGATCATACTAGACACAAAAAATGGTATTGCAGGAAAAGTAGCTCCTTATCTTCTATCGGCAGGTAATAGAGTTATGACATTAAATGCAAACATTGATGGAACCTTTCCATCAGGATCCCCAGATCCTGTTGATGGGGATATAAGTAAAACTATTGCGGTGGTAAAAGAAAATAAAAACGCAATAGGCATGGTATTCGACGGAGATGGGGACAGAGTTGTAATTCTCGATGAGCGTGGAAGAAGAGTGCCGCCAGAAATAGTAGGAATTTTCCTAGCAAAAGAGCTTCTTAAATCAGGAGACATTGTTGTTTATAATGCAGAGTGCGCATCGATCATTAGAAATAAACTAGAAGAAATGGGAATCAAGGCTGTGGAGACAAGAGTAGGCGACGTGTTTGTCGCTGAATCGGCCAAAAAGAACAATGCTAAATTAGGAATTGAAGGAAGTTATCATATATTTCTGCCACTGTATGGCTTCTATTATGATGATGCGATATTTGCAGCTTATCTATTTTCAGTGCTTGTTGCAAATAAGAGAAAAAAAGTTAGTGAAATTTATGATGAAATAGGTCATTTTTATGTTAAGAGAGAGAATTTCGATGTTCCGGACAAGATTAAATGGATTGTTGTATCTAAGCTCGCAGAACTTTATGAGAAAAAGTATGAAACAAGTACTATTGATGGTGTAAAGATATACCTTCAACATGGATCTGTGCTTATAAGACCTAGTAATACAGAGCCGGTTATTAGGATGATGACCGAAGCAGATGATGAAGAGGAGCTAATAAAACTTCATAAGAAATTTAAAGCTGAGCTCCTAAATGTAATAAGCGATATTAAAGCTGGCAGCTAAGGAGGAGAAATTCTAAAGAGCTCTAGTGCATTTTTAGCTGTTATGTTAATAACTTCGGTAATGTCAAGATTTTTTAACTCACTAATCTTTTTTGCCGACAAGAAAACATTCCATGGATAATTTAGAGTCTCTTTGTTTGGAGACATTACCGGTGAGTCTGTCTCTAATAGTATATTTTCTATGGGTATTGCTCGAACCAAATTCTGTTTCTGCTTACTAAAAATCACAGTTGGTGGTATACTGAAATAGAACCCAGCCTCGACGGCTTTCTTTGCGTATTTAGCATTTCCGCTAAAGCCGTGCATCAGAACATTTTCCGCCTGATTTTTAATCAATGTTTCAATAGCGTATTTCCCCGCGCTTCTGGAGTGCACAACTAGCGGTAATGATAGGTCTTTAGCTAGTTTTATAAAGATTTCAAAAATCTCGAGCTGTCGTAAACGAACTTCTAATGCATTATTTGGAGGCTTGAAATCAAGTCCTACTTCTCCGATACCCACTATATTATCACGATTTCTCTTAATAAATTCTATTACTAATTGAATATCTTCATTCGATAGAGGATAATACCCAGTAACTACATATATATTCTTTGGATAAAGGGATCTTAATTCAAAAGCAAGAGTTCTTTCAGAAGGGCTTAACGGAGTTGTAATCATTACTATATTTAATCCCACAGCTTTGTTTATAACTTCGTACCTGATTTTATCTGGATATAACTCGGATTCTAGGTGGCAATGTGCGTCGACAATATAGTTATATCTTATACTATGTATTAGGTTTAAAAGGTCTTGATCTAATAGCTTTCTGCAGAAAGACATAGTAATCAGCCAGATGCATTGATTTTTATTTTTTCTCGACCCGACATAAATTTAAATGTTAATCAAAAGACAATCATTTAAATTGGTTGCTGATGATGATACCTGGCAAAATGGAAACTCATGACATATCACAGTTACTCTGAAGCTCGTTTTTCTCTTATTACATTAATAAGCTCTTTAAAATCATCCTTAGAAATTCTTGGAAACGAGGCAAATTTAAAAACTATGTGGATAATATCATCCCCCCAACCGGGGCTTACTTTACCAAGATAAGCACTTTGTTTATCTAGACGTGCGAAAAAAGACTGACTTTTTTCATCAAAGCGCTCATAGAACCACTCATCATATATAAAACCAGAAATATTTCGGATGATATGCTCGAAAATTCGTTGAGCATCTTCTCTATTTTCGATTTTTATTTCAAGCCTAATTATAGGATCCCCAAAATGCCCACGGAAAATCTCCCTAATTTTAGAATATTTTATTAGTTTCTTTGGAAGTAAATTATAGATAGCATTTAAGACCTTATCTTCATCTTCTGTAGCATGTACATGAGCTGAAATTTTAACATAATTGACTTTCTTAGAGATCATTTTAACTACCTTACTAATATTCTAGCTCATTTAAATACCGTTAATCGGCTAGTATGTGAATTTATTCATTCAGGAAAATTTAGAAGTTAGAAATTAAAAATTAGCAATAATGCACCTACAGTACTGAATGCGAGAATTGTTGATGCAATCTTATTTATACCGTGGGCATAAGAAAACCCCAACGAGAGAAGATATCCAAACCATAGAAGCATTCCTGTAAATATATAACTTGAAATGACAACAGGTGAGCTATTTAGAGCTACATCCAAGTAGTCGATTAGCGAGGTTCCTGTAAGGTTTGGAACGAAAAATAGAAGATTATTTGATATAAAGAAACCAAGGATTAGTGGCGTTAATGAATACCCCACGATAACGAGAGTTAAAGAAAAACTACCAATTCCGCCAATTAAGCGAATTATAGCATGCAACAGTAGAGAAAGTAAATACCATATAAATATAAACATCAAACTCGATGATATAAACGCGATTAAAAAAATAGCTAGTCCTGACATAAGATCTAGTTGGATATTAGGAATGGCGGAAAGCAACACTATAAGAAATCTCAGAGCTAATAATAGAGCACCAGCAATCACGATAAGGAAAGGCCCACTGTATTCCGGTGCTAGAATGATCTCCCTAAAAACAGAACTAGGCTTTATCGATACATATTCGATTCTTCTAATAATATCTCGAAAAGTTAATTCAGCACTGGCTTTCCTTCTTATCAATGGACGTAAGTCAAAACCACAATAGGGGCAAATTTTGTATCCAATAAGAACTTTAGATCCACAAGAAGGGCATTTAATATATTGCTCACTGGACATGTTAAACTCCCCGTATGTTAAACTAGGATGTTACCCTCCAAGTATAAAACTATTAATAGATGCTTACCTTTCTTAACATTAAAGATTTAACTCTTAAGAACTTTTAATGCGGGAGAAAGTATGGCAAACAAAAAAAGGATTGTTGTTGGAGGAACTTTTGATATAATTCACTTAGGTCACATAAAATTTTTATGGGCAGCCAAGAGATTATCAAAAAACTCGGAGTTAATTGTTATTGTAGCAAGGGATTCTACAGTTCATAAGTTGAAAAATCGCCAGCCAATATTTAATGAGCAGGAAAGGCTAGAATTGGTACAAAATCTAAAGCCAGTTGATAGAGCAATACTGGGAAAAAAAATCAATGACGGAACTATATTCGATATCCTTCTTGAATTAAGGCCCGATATAGTTGCACTTGGATTTGATCAAGTGTTTAGCGAAGAAGAAATTTTAAAATGGTCGAGAAAGAAAGGATTGAATATCAAAGTCGTTAGATTACCCAAATTCGAGTTTAAAGGAATAAAGAGCTCATCCGAGGCTAGGGAAAAAATATCGATGATGAGTAGGTAAAAAAGATTCTATACTCTTCTTCCGCGACGTCCACCAGGTTTTCTTATACTGTCATGCGGTATTGGAGTTACATCTTCTATAGAAATGATTCTAAGACCTGCGCGTACTAACGCTTTTATTGCCGCACTAGCGGCACGATTATTCGGTTGAGGAGATCTGTTACCACCACGACCGCGAACTCTTACAACCACCTTTGAAATGCCAGCAGTTCGAGCCTCCTCCGCCGCCGCTTTTGCTGCAACCATTGCTGTCCAAGGCGTCGGTTTGTTTCTATCAACATCGGTGAACATGCCACCGCTTTTCCGAGAAATGGTATGAGAGCCTGTAACATCAGTTATATGAACGATCGTATTGTTTTTACTGGCATAGATATACACGATCCCTATTTTAAGAGGATCTTCTCTACTTTTACTAGAAGACATGATTTATTCCTCCTTCTTAAGAGCCTCTTTAGCCTCCTTTTGAAGTCTAATATACGGAGATCTCGGGTGAAAATCAATTTTTTCATTTATAGAGACGAGATATCCCGGTGATGTAATAATTCTACCATTAATGGTTATATGCCTGTGCGTAATCATCTGACGTGCTTGATAAGGTGTACTTGCTAAACCGGATCTCCAGACAATAGTTTGAAGGCGTCTTTCCAGCAAATCTCGGACGGTTAAGCTAAGAATATCATCGAGGGTCGAATCAGGACTTAATAGTCCAAGTTTTGCGAGCCTATTTATTAGAGATCGTTCTTGTTTCCTTCTTTCCTCTGGAGCCTCAGCCAACAATTTTCTAGCTTGGCGTCTTATATGGGATAATTGAGTTTTTAATCGCCATAATTCTCTCTTATTTCTAAGACCGTATTCACCTACAAGCTCAAGCTCTTCTATAAGCCTCTCACGTTGCCAAGGATGAGATGGTGTTTTATATTTTTTTCTTTGTTTCTTAGGGTCACCCATAAAAACTCACCACTTACCTTCTTTTAGAGGCGATAAGTCCTTTTCTACCAGTAGTTCTCGTTTTTTGTCCTCTTACTTTCAGACCAAGGGAATGTCTAACTCCTTTCCAACATTTCATACGAATCATAATTTCAATATCTCTTCGGGTTCTTAAAATTAGGTCAGATCCTATATAATGTAGGTCCTTACCTGTATCTAAATCTCTCTGTCGATTCAGCATCCATGCAGGGATTCCATAAGAAACAGGATCAGATAGAATTTTCTCGATTTTTTCTATCTCTTCTTCATCAAGAAAGCCTACAAGTTTATCATTTGGAATATCTGCCCTCTTAAGAATAACGCGAGCTAAGTTATGGCCTACCCCTTTAATCCTCGATAGTGCAAAAAGTATTGGCTGATCGCCTCTGATATCTATACTAGCGATACGAACAAGATCTCTATAATTAGGAGGCTTAGTAAATTCGTTGATAACCTCTTCGGGAATTTTTGATTTGGTCTTTGACATACTCTCTTGTCTCCATTCAATCGATATTCATATTATTACGAGTGAGATTCTTACTATATAAAAATGTTTTATTGTATGTATAGCAAGTATGGTGAGGAACTTGGTTGCAAAAGAGATAGATATTGGAATTATAGGAGGCTCTGGTTTTTACAATCTTATAAATATAGCTAATACGACCACATTAAGGGTTAAAACAGCATTTGGTTCTGTTGATGTAATAAAGGGAAATCTTGGAGGAAAAAAAATTGGCTTTATTACGAGACATGGTCCAAAACACACAAAACCTCCTCACAAGGTTAATTATCATGCAAATGCTTTAGCACTATTCCTTCTTGGCGCTAAATATGTTATTGCTACAAACGCTGTTGGATCACTCAAGAAAGAATTTCCGCCAGGATCTATTATAATTGTTGATCAAATAATCGACTTTACAAAAAACAGAAAAACAACATTTTTTGATGGAGAATTTGGGCTAACAATGCCAGATGGTAGGGTGAAAAAAGGAGTCGTACATACGGATGTTACTGAGCCGTACTGTTCATATCTTCGTAAGAAAATTATTGAAAGCGCAGAAAAACTAAAATTAAGTGTATTTCCTAGAGGTACATATATTTGTACGGAGGGGCCTAGGTTTGAAACACCTGCAGAGATCAACTTTTTTAGAATGATTGGCGGGGATGTTGTGGGTATGACGACAGTTCCTGAAGCATTTTTATTCAAGGAATTAGAAATATGCTATGCATCAATAACAGTTGTAACAAACTATGCTGCTGGGATGCAACAAAGAGTAACTCACAAAGAGGTTATTGAGATATTCAATAAAAGAATTCCTGATATAGTTAATTTAATCACTGAAGTAATAAAGAACCTTTAATCTTGGTGGTCTAATGAACGTTGCACCTTATTTTTTTATTTGGGAGATTTTAAATGCAAGGATTGATACGGTGTACGGCATAATATTCAGAGAAAAAACGAACAAAGAAGTTTTTATGGTAAAAGTAGTAGGTGTTGTCATTAATATGATAAAGTATGACGAGAATAATTTTGTTGTACTTGAGGTTGACGATGGAACCGGAGTTATACCGATAAAAGTTATAGGCAATAAAGAAAAAATTGCTGATGAGATTAATCGAATACAGGTTGGGGACTACGTCTTAATCATTGGTCGAGTCAAGATATGGAAGAAGGAAAGATACATTCTTCCAATTAAAATTTGTAAACTTGTATTTGAAGAAGCAATTTTTCAAAGGTTCCTAAGAGTTCTCGAATATGTATCAATTTCTGAGCAATATAGAGAAGCTGATTTTAGTAAAGTATGATATGCTAAAACAGATTTCTGTGATTAGGTGAAAGTAAATCTTTTGAAAATGTAGGATTTATTAAAATATCGAAGATTTTTATATATTTATATTCTGTAGTAAAAATAATTCGATTTATTCTTAATCCGAATACGAGATAACAATATAGGAGATGATACAAATTGTCAGAAAAAGATGTTAACTTCGTAGAGGAATATAACTTTAAAATAGAAAACTGTGTCGGTTCGGCGAATCTGGGGGCTCCCCTGAATTTGCAAGAGTTGTATAAGCGTCTTCTAAAACTTCAAAGCGAACTGCAGGATGATTTCTCTAAAGGCCGAAAAACAGGGGATGACTTAATAGGAACCGGAGAAGATTGGCCATTTATTGTTAGACATCAACCAAGGGAATTTCCAGGATTAATATTAAAATTAAGATTAAATGTTCGTGCCAGTTTACTTATATTTAGTTCTGGTAATTTAGTGATAACTGGAGCAAAAAGTAAGGAAGAGCTTGATAAAGTTGCAAAAACAGTTGTAGATCTTTTAAATAAATGTGATTTTAAAATAGAGAAAATTCCGGAGATTCAATTACAAAATATTGTAGCTAGCGCAGATTTAGGAAAACCAATAAACTTAGAGCTAGTAGCATCTCTTGCTGGGGAGTATGCTCATTACGAACCCGAGATATTTCCCGGTCTTATATTTAAAATGGTAAGACCAAAAGTAGTATTATTGTTATTCAGATCAGGGAAAATTGTATGTACTGGTGCTAAATCCCGAGAAATGATAATCGAAGCTTTACGGAAAATCGACGAAATGCTAAGAGATTTTGATGCATACGTAGAAGGAGAAGGACTAGAGTACTTCTAAATAAAGTAATTTATTAAATTATTTTTGAGTTACTTTACGCAACCTAACCTTTGAATACTCTATTATAACCCTCGCAAGAAAGTCAAAGGCCTGCTCTATATTCTCACCTGTTTTAGCTGAAGTTTCAATATAGGGGATCTGAACACCAACATATTTGCTTGTAACTCGGGCATACTCAAAACCAACTCTCGAAGGAACAGCGGAATCGGCGAAAGCATCTCTTAGATCCACTTTATTTCCGACCAGAACGAATGGAAATACACCACCACTATGCTTCCAGAATTCATTTATCCACTTTGGAACATTATAGTATGTTTCTGGTCTAGTAATATCAAATACTACCAAAGAAGCTTTTGCGCCTCTGTAGTATAATGGGCGAACTTGATCAAAAGTTGGTTGGCCTGCAAGATCCCATATTAACCACTCAATCTGGATATCTCCAAGTTCATCATCATGATATATGTTTTTCTTTACGTAAAATTCTGCCCCAATAGTCTTCTTGTATTCACCTCTAAAGGCCTCTCCCAGATAACGCCTAGCAATTGACGTCTTTCCAACGCCGCCATCGCCAACAAGGACAATTTTCACACGAATTTTTCTTAGATTTCTATCTGAGATGTTTTCTTGTGCCATTTAAATCCCCGATTTCCGCCCGTTTTTTACTTATATGTATTAAATATCCAAAAAAGTTGGAACATCAAATAACATTATACATTTATTTTTTAAGATATTGTAATTTATTTAAACTTACGTTAAGCCTATTGCCAGTATACCGCTTACAGTTTTTGCTAGAATCTCATCTTTGCCATCCGCATTTATATCCTCAGTGATAATTCTAATGATTGTTTCATTAACCTTTAGCTCATAAAGCTCCACATTTATGGGATCTAAAGCATAAATATGTGGCCCAAAGTCTGTAAAAATGATCTCAGGCCTCTTATCACCATCGATATCTCCAAGCTTTGGACGGGATATTTCTCCTTTAAGCTCTTTCATGAAAATTATCCCTCCTCTTTTAGTAGCTATGAATATAACCGATTTACCTTTTCTTGTTCCACTTATGATGATTTCATTTTCTCCATTTCCATCGATATCTCCTATAGCAAGCGATTTAAGTACCGCTTGCGTCTTAAGAATTCTCTTAAAATTGCCTTCTCTAAAGTTATATTGAAGAATCTCCCCGATATCTGTAGCAACAAGTAGTTTTTTTCTTTCTTCTCCCTCGAGATCGCACATTGTAGCATATATTATTGAATCCCTGATGGAAAAATCTCTTAGAACTTTATATTTATTTGGAAGTTCATTTTCATCATAACTGAAAATAGAAAGCCTCTTTTGCGCATAGACTGCCACAATGTCATCTTGGCCATCACCATTAGTGTCGATAAGAGAAACATTGATAATTGGGTGCGCAAGAGGAATTCTTAATACGTATGATTCATTTTTAAGGAACTCTACAGTGCCCATGGCGGTAATTGCACCAATTTCACGGAGATTATCACCATTAATGTCTCCTTCAATTAGCATTAGTGGTATACTTGAAAGTTCGACGCTCCAAATAAGTTCCAGATCAGAAGAAACCTTAGAGATTTTATTTGGTTCGTGTGCAATATAGATTTCCTTCCTTCCATTAACAGGGTTACGTCTAATTTTAATATCCATTGATTTTCTCTCTAGAAGCTTATTTTTTTTAAGAATAGTTCCTGTGTTATCTAGGAGAAAAACATCACCTAGCCCATTGTCGAAAATAACTTCGATCATATCGTCGTCATTAACGTCAGAAGCACCTATGCCAAAGGATGCCGGCCCTAGGCCTGAGCGTTCCCATAGTAACGTTAGTTTGGATTTCAACTAATATGCACCTCAACTAAGTCGATGATTCATAACTAATTCCTACAGAATATTCATATATTTTGTATGATATTAATTTAATTTATAATAACATGCCAAATCAAATAAATCTAGGTAAAATTTTTTAGTTTTCTTAACCTATTTGAGGGGTTTTTATGTTCTATAATAGAGAGGATGATGAAATTCCAAAGCAATGTCCTTATTGTGGATCTAAAGAAATTATAGTTTATGATGGTTATATTGTCTGTGGTAATTGCGGTTTTATAATTGATGAAGTTAGAATTACACCAGAAAGAGAATGGAGAATTTTTAACCCTACGGATATCTCTAGAAAATCTAGAACATCAAAATTAACTATGTTAGAAGCCCCAGAAGATATGTCTAGAACAGCGATAAAGGAAGATAACGGAAAATATTCAACAGTACCTATAAGCTCGCCTATCGAAAAAAGTTTCGTCCGTATTAAGTATATCTTGGAGGAATTTGCTAATAAATTAAAACTAACTGCAGTGACCCGTGTAACTGCTATACGTCTATTATCATTATACATCCATAAGAAAAATATTAGAGAAAAAGAAAAAAATGCAATGGTAGCCGCAGCCTTATATGCTGCATCTAGAATGACAAATAACCCAAAGCCTCTGGATAAAATAATAAGAGTAACAAAAGTCAGGAAAAAAGCAGTATCTAAAGCATTTAAGATGCTCAAAGAAATTGTGGGCGTTAGTATTAAGCCTCCAGATCCGGAAAAGTACATAATTTCCTTTGGTAAAGAATTAGGTCTTTCTGGTAAATGCATTAAACTTGCACTATTTATATCGCAGAGTGCAAAGGAGCGGGGTCTTGGAATCGGCAAGGATCCTGCAGGTTTAGCTGCAGCGGCCCTTTATTTCGCTTCATTAGAGCTTGGCGAGAAGAGAACACAAAAAAGAATTGCAGAGGTTGCAGCTATAACGGAAGTAACTGTTAGAAACAGATATAGAGAATTAAGAAAGAAATTAAATGATATTTTTTCGCAGCCACACTTACTCTCTAAGGCATTATTATAAAATTATAGACACCTATTATAAGTCTAAATTAAATTTCAGATGTTTTTATAACATCTATCCCCAGATATGTACTGATTAAATCTTTAATTCTCATTCTATGCTCTCTGGACATTCCCTTCCAATCTAAAATAGCAATCTCTGGAACAGGATTAGACCGTTCGAATGCATGTAGTATTATATTCTTATCAATATAATCTAGAACATATTTTGGAGCGATATGACTCAAAGCGAATTTTTTTTGAGTAATGATTTTTACGAAGTTCGGGGCGTAGTGCGGACCACCAAATCCTAATGCAATCGTATTATTATCTGGTATATTTTTTTCATGCTCAAGTATTGTGCGGGAAATAATTTCACCAAGCTTTGGATTTTTCCACATTTCTAAGCTACTACCAATTTCTATAAAAACGGATGGAAAATTTAGGTCAGTTGGACCATGGTGAGTTACTTCAATACCAACAGTTATACCTTTCAGGTTATATTCATGATGAACATTTAAAAGAGTGATAAAGAGAGCCTTCATTCTTAGCGGATCTGCTATAGATAGGCTCCTCGGTCGCCCGCCATATGGGGCAGAATCGGTCCAATTTCCGGGAAAATGAACTAGTAAGCAAGGAATTTTGGACTTTGATTCATGTCTGCTTGCAAAAATTAAACCTGTGATGGGTATAGGCAGATTTTTTAAATAATCAGAAAAAATCAAATCATCCCTTATCGTTATAAGGTAGTATTTTTTAGATTCAAGGATTGGTTCGTCTTTGAAAGTATACTCAGATAAATACCAATCTTCTAAATCTAACAGCACTTTTCGAATATTCATACTTGCAGGATCTTTCTTAGATGTTACAATCCCAAGCTTACTGCACATTTCCCAGGCCCCTCTATTTGTGATCGTAACAAACTTAAAAAATTATAGTAAAAGATATGGTAGAAACGCTATATTATTCTAGAAAACGCTTTATAAACTCCCATTGATTATCAATATATTTCTTTATTAAATTGATTTTCTCTGGCGAGATATCCCTAAATCTTCCTTGTAACATAAGATAATCTTCTAAAGGCTTCCTGCGAGCTGGGTCAATGTATGGCCTTGATGGACCTGAGATCGAGAAATTAAGTCCATGATCTGTTTGCTCAGCTTCCCATAGAATCCAGTATCCTGTTTCAACAGCCAACTTGGCAACAGTTACTGTTTTTGAATCATCGAATCGCCATCCTGGCGGACACGGCGCGAAAATATGTAAAAATCGAAAACCATGGATATTGCGTGCCTTTTTAACTTTCTGATATAAATCTAAAGGATAGCCACTCGATGCAGTTGCTACATAAGGGACACCATGTAATAGCATGAGGTATGGCATAGGCTTCTTCTCTTCACTTTTACCAGCGTATGTTGTAGTAGTAATTGCACCAGGAGGTGTGCTCCCTGAGCGTTGAATTCCAGTATTCATATACGCTTCATTATCATATACTGCTACTATAATATCCTCATTTCTCTCTGCAGCTCCGCTTACTGTTGCGAACCCAATATCAATAAGTCCACCGTCTCCGCCCCAGACTAGGACATTAACATCATCATAACCTTTTGCCACTAATGCATGCTTAAGTCCTGATGCTACAGCGGCTGCAGATGCAAAAGCGGTGTTAAATATATGAACTTTTATAGACGAGTATGGAAATATCGCTTGATAAACACTGGAGCAAGAAGCAGGAATAACTATAATAGTATCCTTACCTAAGGCCTTAAGTACATATCTAAGTGCAAGTATTGATCCGCATCCAGGGCATGATGTATTTCCTGGAAGGACGAGATCCTCTCGTTCAATTAATTCATCGTATATCGTTTTGGTCATTTAAATCACCTCAGAATCTCATTAAGAGACTTTTCTATATGTTCTGGAAGAATTTCATCTCCTCCAATGCCCATAATTTTACCGTATACCGGAGTATCTACTCTAAATTCATGAAGTGTGGCCCGTACTTCTCCTGCTAATATACCGCCCCAACCGAAAGAGATATCTCGATCAATTACAACAATATTACTAACCTTCCTAGCTATATTCGCGATTTCTTCTTTTGGAAATGGTCTAAAGGCTCGAACTTTAACAACGCCAGCTCTTTTTTTGAGTTCTTTGGAAGAATCGATTGTTGCTTCCACCTGTTCAGCTACATTTCCAAGTGCGATTACTATAGTATCTACACCTTCTGTGTTATAGTAGCTTACTAGATCCCCATGCCATCTACCAAAAAATTCTTTAAATTCGGCAGCGACCTTCTTAATAATTTTTTTAGCGTTCTTCATCGCTTTTTCAATAGATAATCGGAATTTTACATAATCTGCAGGCAGAGCAATATTTCCAAACGTAATCGGTGGTGAAACTTTAGGATTCATTACATAGTGAGGCGGATCATATGGGGGCAAAAATTCATCTACGAGCTCTTGTTTTGGGATCTCGACAGGCATTGTTGTATGACTAAGTATAAAGCCATCATGCATAACCATTGCCGGAAGTATCACCTCTTTATGTTCAGCAATCTTATATGCTTGGATTACTGAATCTAAAACTTCCTGATTATTTGCTGCCCAGAATAGGATCCAGCCAGAATCTCTTAACATTAGAGCATCAGTATGTTCACTCCAGATATTCCATGGTGGTCCTAGAGCTCTATCAACTACTGACATCACGATAGGAGTTCTTGCACCAGCCGCCCAGCTAATCATTTCAGCCATGTACAATAAGCCTTGACTTGATGTTGCCGTATATGTACGAGCTCCTGCAGCAGAAGCGCCCATGACTGCTGCCATTGCTGAATGTTCTGATTCAACTCGTATCATATGAGCTTTTAATTCACCAGTATCGACCCATCTTGCTAATGTTTCAACAATGGTTGTTTGTGGCGTTATAGGATATGCCGCAATTACATCAGGTCTACTTAATCTAGCGCCCCATGCTGCAGCTGCATTCCCAGTAATAACTTTAACAGTACCTTTTGACTCGGTTATCATTTCAAATCCCCTCTCTTATTTTTTTAATTGCATCTTTAGGGCAGACATCTGCGCATACGAAACAGCCTTTACAATACTCGTAATCAATTTGCGGAATCTGATCTCTTTGTTTAACTATTATCGCATTTTCTGGGCAATGTATCCAGCACAGAAGGCATTTAATGCACTTATTTTCATCTATTATCGGTCTAAAAACGCGCCAAGCACCAGTTTTACCACCAGCACCGATTTTTGGGTGTGAAATGGGTAGAATTAAATGATCTAGTTCCTGAGTCATTTCGCATCACCATAAAACAACATTATAACTCGGTTATTTCAATATTATTATAAGCCTTTGTTGCAGCTATTGCGTTTTTTTCACCTATTTTTCCTGGCCAGTTATTTTTAATAACATATTGAATAGCGTCTATCGAAGGAAGATTTAGAATTCTTGATAGTGCTCCCAACATAGCAGTATTTATGACATGAAGTCCCGCTATTGTAAGTTCAAGCTCAACAGCAATACCTGTGGCATCCACTATTCCAATTTTTTTAACCTTTTTAGGAATAATATTCTTTATTGAGCTCAGAGAACCACTATAATTCAAGAGAATAGAGCCACCATCTTTAAGATTCTGTAAAACCTTTGTTATCTTTAGCAATTCTAAATCGAAAAATATAGCAATATCGGGACTATTTACGAAATGATGAAATTTAATTACTTTATCTGATAATCGATTATATGCATAGACTGGTGCGCCTCTTCTTTCCGCTCCAAAAAAAACAATAGATTGAGCCCAATAATTTTCTCTATAGACCGCACTCGCAAAAAGTCTTGACGCGGTAACAGCACCTTGTCCTCCACGACCAACCCAAGTGATTTCAATCAACAAGGTAATCACCATGATGATTTCTTTAAGAAGATCAAGAAATTATAAATTAAAACTCTATGAAAATACTATAAGTAGAACTCAAGTAGATGCCCCTGAGTTTCCGAGTTCGGAATGGGTTCGGGCGTAGCCTCCTCCCTATGGCCGCCTCCCGAAGGAGGCAGCAGAGTCCTTTCCCGTAGAGTCGCCCACTACGGTACTTGGAACTCCGTGGAGGAGCTTAGCTTCCGGCCCAGGGGCACTAGTCATTCGATTAGTAGTAAAAGTATTTTAAACTTTTCTTTTGAGATTATATTTACCAACTAATTGTTAATGATAGCTAAATAGTGGTTTTTTCCTTATTATCTTTTAGAGATATAAGAAAAACTCAGACTGCCCATCGTCGCTCATTTAAAGTGATCGCTCAAGGCTGAAATCATCATCGTTTTTTTACTAAAAATTTAGGTCCTTAGATTTATATTTTTTTCTTCATCAAAGAACATAGTTTAAGACAAATATTATATATCGATGGATTTGAAATGAGTCGATCGGATATTTCCTATAGAGAATTATTATTCGACGAGTTTGTACAATTAATTTCTTCACTTAAAGATGAGAGAAAAGAAATAACATTAAGAGTAAGGTTAATTGGAAAAATAGCCTCTATAGAAAGGAACCTTCTAACCTTAGAGGATCCTTTTAAAGGAGAAGATCGTGGAGTACGATTTGTAGTTGTTCTAAGCTCTTCACATTATAACACTTTAAAGAATTCAAATAGCTTAGTAGGGTCTTTTGTTGATTTTTGGGGAAGTGTTAAGATATTCTCTGATGGGAACATTATAATACATGCACATATTCTTAGAATAATAGAATCTTTTAATCCAGATATTTATAAATTATTGATAAAGTTAGAAAGAAAGTGTCTAAATATTAAAAATGGTGATTTAAAATGGAATGGTTAGCAGCATATGACGATGCTAAAGTTGCAAAAGAAATTATAATTGCAATTTCAAATATTGTAGATGAGGGAAATTTTTATGCCAGAGAAGCTGGGCTTGAGTTTATGGCCATGGATGAATCGAGAGTTGCAATGGTTATATTGAATATGCCCGCAACACTCTTTCAGAAGTACGATTTTGAACCCCCTGATGGAAAAGAGACTATTGTTATGGGCATTAATTTTTCTGAACTTAAGAAGATCATACAAAGAGCAAAATCAAAAGATAGCGTAATATTTTCTCTTAAAAAAGAGAGAGATAGATTCTTTTTTACAGTTACTTTCTATCGGGGAACCCTAGAAGAAAGAAGTCTGCAAAGATCTTTTGCATTACCATTAATAGAGATTCCCGAGGAGAAAATTCCCATCAAAGAATTACAATATGATGTTTCTATAGAATTTGCTCCAGCATCAGCATTAGGGGAAATAATCTCCGATGCAAGCGTAATTGGAGAAGATTTAAGAATAATCACAAATGCATCAAAAAAGGAACTTAAATTTGTAGTAGAAAGCGATACCGGAGGTTTTTATGAATATCTCGCGCCTCTAGATCGCGAAGAAACTATTGTCGAATTTAATGTTAAAAATGATGCGGAATCCTTATATTCAATAGATTTTCTGAAGAAATTCATGCGTGCTTCGAGAGTTTCTGAAATGGTTCGATTAGAGTATTCTAAGAATATGCCTCTAAAGCTTACATTTATGATCGGTGGTGGCGTCGAGTTATCTTATCTACTTGCTCCAAGGATTGTATAAGAAAAATTATTATTAACAAATTACCCTACAATATACAATATTTTAAATTAAATTGTTACTAACTTATAGTTGAAGAGATATACCAATCGTTGGGAATACTATTAAATTAAATATTTTTTGTAAATCATATCTTATCGGTTAAAGAGCTTAACAGGCGGAGATATAAATGGTCTATCGAGACAAAAATGGCTACTATAGATTCAAAATAGTTTTATATGGTCCATCTCTTGGCGGAAAAACTACAATGGTTAAAGCATTATACAATAGAATCTTCGGCTTAAAAAAAGGTAAAATAAGATCCATAGAAGATCCCAGTGGAAGAACTCTCTATTTCGATTATATGCCTCTGGGTACACGTGGCAAGGTGGTTTTTGACATTTATACGGTTCCTGGGCAGAGAAGGCATAAGCATCAAAGGAAAGTTATACTCCAGGGGGCAGATGCTGTCATTTTTGTTGTAGATAGTGATCCTAATGCATTACAGGAAAACATCTATAGTATAAATGAACTAAAAGATTTTCTTGGGGATCACTTTATAAGAATGCCTGTTATAATAGCACTAAACAAAAGAGATCTAGATGATGCGTTACCCGAGCGGGTTCTTTTACGAGCACTTAATATAGAGGGAACGTTCCCCGTGTTTAAAACAGTAGCTAAGGATGGCTTAGGCGTTAAAAGAGTTTTTCAGGAAGCAGCTAGGCTTGCTATGCTATACCGTGTTTTCCCAGAAGTTTATCGAAAAGAAATGGCAACTCTTGGACGTAAGATATAAACCGAAATAGAACTTATTTTTATAGATACGAGAATACTACGAATGAATATCTGATCTTAATGCCTGATGCACTACATTAGTACTCAACCTCTAAGTAGAGAAATTATAAATAATAGACTTATTAGAAGATAAGAAAGTTTTTAATCTTGATAAATATAGTATTA
>JAGGXM010000068.1 GCA_021163045.1 Thermoproteota archaeon
ATATTCGGGTATATAGTATTAAATTCTCAGTTTATTAATGCACCATAGGGAAAACAAAATGACTAATCCTTTAATAAAGGAGCCCCTAGTACTTAAGATAGTCGTTGTGGGAGATAGAAATACTAAAAAAACAAAATTATTACGAACATATATTTACGGGAAACAAGAAAACAGGCTCTTGTTTAAGGATACAATTGGGGTTGATATATATACTATTAGGAAAGAATTTAACATTAAAAAATTTGGTAGAATTAAAATCCATATTGCAATATTTGAATTAGCAAGTGATCTAAGGTTCTCAGATGTACGTTCTGAGTTTTATAAGGGAGCTAAAGGTGCCATAGTTTGCTTCGATATGGATAAAGAGAATACTCTTCTAAATACTCGCAACTGGGTAAACGAAATATTAGATAACCTTGGCAAGATCCCAGTAGTACTTGTCGGCTGTATAGATGACTCAAATAATAAAAAAATTCCAATTGAGGCAGTTCAATCCGTTATAAAGGAATTAGAATCTCTTTTGGGTTATAGCCTCCCTTATATAGAAGTTTCCATTACTTCTCCTTTGGAAATGGATAGAGTATTCGAAAAATTGGTAGAAATGATAATCGATCGCCTAATCCAAGAGCCATGATCGGCAAATAGATAGTTTCCATTTGTGTTCAAAATGGGTACTAAATGAAAATTTATCAGAAAAGGAAGCTCAAAAAGTCCAACAGATATGGAGAAATTAGTGAAAATTATTAATGTAAAAGTGTTTATTAAGAGAAAAAATATTCGAAAAAAATCATTTCTAAGGAAAATCTATGTTCATAGCAAGGTTCCATAAGGTAGAATTCATTACTGGCCAATATCTATCAACCGCGCATGCATAAACAATTGCAGTTCTATCATATTTCTGAATATATAATACTATCAAGAATCCCTCTAACAATACATTTTCATATGGAGATACATCGGATTGCGTATCGTAGCTTCCGAACATTATTAGTGCTTCATAGTTATCAACAGTTCCCCAATATACTTTATGAACTGCATGTACTGTTGTTTTGGGATCTTTTTTACCATGAAGTCCCAGCCAGAAATCTTGATCGATAATAGAGAATGCATATATAGCCTTAGCGTCGTACTTATGATCGGGAGAGATCCCATATCTTCCCTGAACCCAATAAACGCCAAACCAAACCTGATAACCTGGATCGCTTCTGTTAAACCTTCCCGGTGGATAGAGATAATAATTTACTCCCTTCGCGCCCATCGGAGACCATACGAAATCCATTCTAGTTACCACATATGTCCAACCTTCAGGAACAGGAATTCTTCCATCTAAAGCGGTATCGTTTGTCTGATTTATTAAGAAGGATGGTATTAATACAATCAGAAGCACAATTATGCTCAGCAACTTCGTAGTATCGATACCTGCGAATTTTTTGTTTGGAATTTTTATTTTCGTTTGGTTTCTGATAAGGAGTAAAGATATTAGTAGAGTAATCACTACATCAATAAACTGATTCATGAATAAGTTAAAGATGCTCGAGAATTCTAGGACATGGGATTCTAGAGGATAGTACGCAATTACGGTATATACTAAGAAGTCACCTACCGGAATTGCTATAATTGCTAGAGATATGAGAGCCAACTTAACGTATGGTTTCATTTCGATTTTTCTATTCTTAAAGGCTAAACCAAAGAGTACGCCTGATATTAGCCACGGTATGGACCTAATGAAATATGTTAAGTCGGTAACCGAGAAAGTTAGAGCAGTTACTAATCCTATAAACCCACTCCAGATAGGTCCAAGGATATATGCAGCAAAGATCATTCCATATTTATCAAAATACAACGGAATATGAATAATGTCTATTAAATAGTGTAGTGAAACTCCTAACAAGTAGAAAATAACCAGAAGAATTAAATCTTTTCTTTCAATTAACATTATTCATACACCTCGAGAAAGATATTTATATCCCATTTTTGAAGCTTTCTCTGAGACCTAACCCTTTTTAATTTATTATTATTCTAAAATATTAGAAAAAATAACAAAATACACGAAAAATTTTGAGGCATTTTTTAATTATGAAACGATTACGTGTTTGATTCGTACTTGGCAGTAATTTTAAGATATTAGATTATGTGACCTGACTCAAACAAATGTTGATATTACCAATGTTAAGAGGTCTTGTTCAGTATGCTTACGAATTGCCCAAGTAGTTCGTATCCCTTATTGGCATTAATTTGTATGACCACGTAACTCCCCCAGGTCAAGCCGATCTTTAGACCTACTGCTTTTAAGAACCATAGAAGTACTAATAGAGCACCTATGGTGAGTAGCATCACTCCGTATACCATTGTATAATAGCTCGAAAGAAAGAGAACCGAAGAAAATATTAACATTAAGCCTACAATAAGCAACTTTAGTGACTTTTTCTCCATAGCGACCCATACTATCTGTGATGGATTGAAAGTCACCCTACCATTTGATCCTTTAATTAATAGAGCATTTCCCTCCCTATTATAATCCTCAAACTTCCCCAAATCGATCTGAATATTGCTCACAAACATACGATCACCAGCATATTTTTTAGTAATAACATCTCTTTCTTAATTTTTTGAAAAAATAAAAATAAATATGTAAAAAATTGAAGTA
>JAGGXM010000164.1 GCA_021163045.1 Thermoproteota archaeon
TATATCTATTAATTAAAAAAAGTATTAAGTAAATATCCCTATTAACTTAAGTAATAAAAATAAATTAAGAGAAAAATCGTGAACTAATGGTGCTGAATATGAGTTCAAAAACATATGGTACACTGGAAAATGTTATGCGTTTCATGGCCGAAACGGGTATAGTATTCCCTACAGGAGAAATATATGCGGGAAAGGGGGATATCGCGGGATTTTATACATTTGGGCCGATGGGTTCAAGATTAGTTGAGAATATTAAACAACTATGGCGGGATTTTTTTATCAGAAGATCAAAGTTAACATTCGAAATCGATGGATCTACACTAACTCCAAGAATTATTTGGATTGCATCTGGGCATTTAGAGAGCTTTTGGGATCCATTAGTTATATGCAAGAAATGCAGGAAAATCTATAGAGCAGACCAATTAATTGAAGAAATACTAAATATATCCGTTGAAGGAAAATCCATTGAGGAATTAGAAGAAATTATAAAGAAAAATGAAATAAAATGCCCTTCTTGCGGCGGAGAACTTGGAGAAATACAAAAATATACACTTATGTTTCAGACAAACAGCGGGCCTTTAAGAGAGGGAGAAGAGCCCAATCTAGTTCTAAGACCGGAAACAGCACAAGTTATATTCATATCCTATAAGCGTGTAAAATCTATTGCAGGAAAACATCCGTTTGGTGTTGCCCAGATAGGGAGATCATATAGAGACGAGATTTCGCCACGAAGAGGGCTTTTCAGGCTCCGAGAATTCAATCAGATGGAGATTGAATTCTTTGTATTAAGAGAACCTACATGTGTACCTTTCTCTGAAACCGATGTTAATGAAAATCCTAAAAAGAGAGAGCTGGTAGAGTCTATTAAGAAGCAATACGGAAAAGTAAGATATGCTCCTAAATGCGGAACATGCAAGAAATGTCCTTTGAACAATGCGCCGGAATTTGATACAACCTTACGTAACGTTCAATTACGAATTTTAACACGAAATGAGCAAATTAATGCCTCTAAAGAGGGGCGTGAGCCAAAAGAAATGGTAATGAGAGCAGAAGATGCTGTCAAAAATAAAATCCTACCCAACGAGTGGATGGCTTATTGCCTAGCGAAAGAAACACTATTTTTAACGAGTTTAGGAATACCTAAGGATGCAATAAGATTTCGTGAGATGCTTCCAGAAGAAACACCACACTATTCAGCTGGGAACTTTGATCTTGAAATCAGATATGATTTTGGATGGAAAGAAGCTATTGGAAATGCCTATAGAACAGATTATGATCTTACTAGGCACATGAAAGTTAGCGGAGCAAAATTATACGAAAAACTTGAGGGAAAAATCTATATCCCGCATGTAATTGAGCCTTCTTTTGGTATAGAACGAATACTTCTTGGTTTAATCATGTATGCATATAGAAAAGGAGAAGATCGTGGATATGAATGGTTGGCATTGCCACCTGTTTTAGCACCATTTAAAGCTGCAGTATTACCACTATTAATGCCAAGAGATTTCCGGGAAAAAGAGAGAGAGTTAGCTCTAAAAATCTGGCATGAGTTGATCGATAAAACAAAATATTTCATAGCATATGATGATAGCGGTAATATCGGGAGACGATATGCAAGGCAAGATCAAAAGGGAACACCATATTGCATCACAATAGATGCCCAAACATTTAGTGATAATACAGTTACTATACGATTTAGAGATACTAAAGAACAGAAAAGAGTTCCTATTGATCAGTTGGATAAAATCTTAACTGACTTAATTGAAGGAAAGAGAAGCTTTAATGATTTATAAATCAACAATAGAATCTCCAGCAATCCAATATGCTCCTCTTTCGGTTATCTCTTTTTTCCATATATGAACCCTCTCTTTTACCAATTCTAAACATTCCTTAGCAGCTTTAAAGCCCTCTTCTCGATGTCCACTTGCTACAAGTATATAAATTGTATCATCAAGAGTTCTAAGATTTCCTATATGATGATAGATTAAAATCTCTTTTACTCCTTTGTATTTTGATAATATGACGTTACGAATTTCATTTAGTTCCTTTATAGCGATTTCGTCCTTGCATTCATAGTATAATGATTTAACCTTTGTACCATTTCTTCCGATACCTCTTACAATACCTACAAAAGAAATAATCGCGCCGCAAGCAGTAAGATCTACTTTTTCTCGTAAAAAATTGTAAATGTCAAAATAAGAAATTTCTTTGTTTCTAATAATACCAACTTTCTGCATTTTAAATCACCATTTATATATTCTAAAATCTCAAAATTTTTGATATACCTTCTTTATTATTCAATATTTGTGATAATTATGTTAATACCCATAGAGAGATGGGAAAACATAGTACTCTCAGATGCCGAAAAAGAGAGATATAACAGACAAATAATGCTTTTTGGAGAGGAAGGACAAAAGAAATTAAAGGCCGCGAAAGTTGGTGTTATTGGTGTAGGCGGATTAGGTACAAACATTGCGCAACAACTCGTATTTGCGGGTGTTGGCAATATTCTCCTAATTGATAAAGATCCAATAGAACGAAGTAACCTTAACAGGCAAGTTCTTTATACCGAGGAGGACATTGGAAAAATGAAGATCGATGTTGCAGTAGAGAAATTAAGAAAGGCAAATCCGTTTATTAAAATTACTGGAAAGAAGGTAATAGTTGATGATTCAAATGTTGATTCAATTATTAAAGATCTTGACCTAGTAATTGATGGCTTAGATAACTGGGAAACAAGGATGATTATTAACTTTGCATGTGTTCGCAATAAGAAACCATTTATCCACGCTGGAATCGAGGGGCTGTATGGGCAACTCTTAGTAGTTATCCCCAGAAAGACCCCGTGTTTGTATTGTATTTTTGGAGCAAAGAAAAATGTTCAACAGAAGCCGTTTCCTGTCTTGGGGGTTACCCCAGCTATTATGGCAAATTTGCAAGTTATGGAGGCCTTAAAGCTAATAACAGGCTTTGGTAAACCAGCATTAAATAAGCTAATAATATATGACGGATACTACGAAACTTTCTCAGAAATTGATGTTAAGCCCAACGAAAACTGTCCTGTTTGCAGGCGTTTATAGACTTTTAATCAAAGATTATATTAAGCAAATAATTCTACACGAACTAATACGAGTTTTCATATGGTGATCTCTTGAAAAAGGTGGCTCTTATTAGATATTCTGGGGAAATCCCAATTAAGTCGTACCCTGTACGAACCAGGTTGGAAAACTTGGTTCAAAAAGACATAAAATTCTTCCTTAAAAAAGGAAAAATAGAATTCGAAGAAATAAGGAAATCGAGTGGTAGATTATTTGTATATTCAGAAAATCCCAAAGAAGTTTGTGATATCGTCAGGAAAATATTTGGAGTGGCCTCTTGCAGTCCAGCTGTAGAAGTCCCTAATGATATAGAAGCTATAAAAGCGACTCTTATATCATATTTTAAAGATAAATTAAAAGCAAAGGAAACTTTCGCTATTAGAGCTCGAAGATTAAAGATATACCCAATAAATAGCAAGGAAATTGAAAATATATTAGGAGATATTGTTTTAAAGTCATATCCAAATCTAAAGGTAGATCTGACAGATCCTCAGTTGGAAATTTTTGTAGAAGTCCGAGAAAAAAATGCATATCTATTTACAGACATTATTAAAGGAGTAGGCGGATTGCCTTATGGTTTCTCGGGGAGGATTGTTGTTCTTTTCTCGGGGGGTACGGATAGTACTTTAGCTGCTTGGTATTTGATGAAAAGAGGAGCAGATATTATCCCAGTCTATATGGATATGAATGAATTTTGGTCTAATCGTGCACATAATAGAGTAGTAAATGCCCTAACATGGATTAGAGAGTGGATTCCTATAGAAAGCAAATACTATTATATCGTTCCCATCTGGAAAATTCATTCATCCATAAAGCTATTCGATGAAAAATTTAGGTGTCTCTTCTGTAAAGCACTTATGTACAGGATTGCTGAGATTATCGCAAAGAACGAAAATGCAAGAGGAATTGCTACGGGGGAGAGTATGGCTCAAGTTGCAAGCCAAACTCTAGATAACCTCTATTTCCTATCATCTTTAATAGAGATCCCAATATATAGACCCTTAATTGGCTTTGATAAGCAAGAAATCTTAGATAAGGCCCGAGAAATAGGCCTTTACGAAATTTCCTCCATAGATGTCGGTAAGTGCAAACTAGTTCCAAAACATCCAGCTACATATATATCAGAAGCGAATGCATCAAAACTTCGTGCGATTTTGGACGAAATTGATTTTGATCTTGTTTTAAGTACTATTAAAAGAAAAACTTTCTAATAAAGAAAATTTTTTAAATAAACTGTAATTTCCTATTTAAAAAGGTGAGGTGAATTGATTCCACCTGAGTTCTAACATCACGAAAATATTGGAAATAAAATTAGCTCTTTCTTATATAGTAAAATTGCTAAAGAATAAAGACAAAAAAGTCATTTCTAATATTCTAGTTGGATGTGATTATAATGGCTAAGGTAAGCATAATTAATAAGGTAACTAACTTTTCAGAATGGTACGATAATGTTGTAGAAGCCGCAGACATAATAGATAAGAGATATCCTGTAAAGGGCATGCTTGTATGGAAGCCATACGGTTTTAAAGCTTTAAAGCTCACAATGCGAATTCTCGAAGATCTCCTAGATGAATATGGTCATGAAGAAGCATATTTCCCAATGTTAGTACCTGAGGAAGTCTTCGGACTTGAAAAAGATTTTCTAGAAGGATTTAGCGGAGAAACCTTTGTCGTAGAAAGAACTATCAGTAGAAATCTTCAGAGAAAATTCCTATTAAGACCAACTAGTGAAACAGTAATGTACTATATGTTTCGGTATTGGATTAAATCATATAGAGATTTGCCTCTAAAACTTTATCAGACGGTGAATGTATTCAGATACGAAACCGAGCATACAAGACCGATCCTTAGAGTCAGGGAGATTATTCGGTTTAATGAATCACATACAGCACATGCAACACCGGAAGATGCTGAAAGACAAATAAAGGAAGCAATTGAAGTTTATAGCAAGTTCTTTAACGCTCTAGATCTCGCGTATATCATTCTTAGGACACCAAAATGGGATACTTTTGCTGGTGCAGAGTATAATTATGATTTCTTTACGTTAATGCCAGATAGGAGAGCAATAGAGCTTGGTTCGGTTATTAATCTTGGTCAGAAATTCGCAAAGGCATTTGAAATAGTCTTTCAGAAGGAAGATGGGACTCATGAATATGCTTATCAGACGTGCTATGGTGTGTCCGAGAGAGTTGTTGGAGTTTTGATGTCTGTACATGGCGATGATAGAGGAATAATATTCCCACCGAATGTTGCTCCAATTCAGATTATAATAATACCTATAGTGTATAAAGGCACGGAGGATATTGTCTTAAAAAAGGTAGAGAGAGTATTCAAACAGCTTAAAGATAAAAAATTCAGAGTAAAGGTTGATTACTCCGAAAAATCTCCTGGGGAAAAGTTCTACTATTGGGAAATGAAGGGTGTTCCAATTAGAATTGAGATCGGCCCAAGAGATGTTGAAAAAGGTGTGGTTGTACTTGTTAGAAGAGATACTCTCGAAAAAATTACTGTAAAGGATGAGGAAATAGAAGGTAAAATCCGCGAACTTTTTGAGGAAATAAAGCGAGAATTATCATCTAGATCAGAAAAATGGTTAAACGAAAACATTTTCTCTGCAGAGAAGCTAGAAGATGCTGTTAGAATCTATAATGAGAAAAAAGGAATTGTAAAAGTTCCTTGGTGTGGGGATGACGAGTGTGGTCAAAAAATCGAAGAAGAGACAGGTTTAGAAGCACTAGGATTTGATCCAGAGGAAAAAATAGATGGTATATGCTCGTTATGTGGTAGACCTGCCAAACATTACATGTATTTAGGTAAGAAATACTAGTCCTTTTCTTTCTTTATTTCCTCAAGACTCCTTCGCATGTCTGTCGCAAGGACACCCGCTGCAGATATATTCTCGTTCTTTTTTTCGCCACCTTCTCCAACATAAACTATATTGTTAATATCTTTTATCCCTTCGGGAACATTTCCATCGATGAATATTAATGGCTTTATACCAAGTTCTTCAAAGAATTCTTTTATTTTCTTAGAAAAAACATGGACAACTTCATATGTTTTATATCCTCGGTCACTAATTTTTTTCCTTAATCTGGGTGATAATGTAAGTAAACAGATAAAATCTCCGAGCTGGAACGCTAGGCGAACATATTTATGGAGTCCCTCTTTTGCTAAAGCTTTTGAGTCTACAATAGGATATCCTGGTGTACTAGCTGATGCTACAACTAGTGGTTCCGTAAGTTTTACTCCAGATTCATCTACGCCAATTATTATTTCACCTTTACTTATTAATGGCCGTGTTGGCTCTACTTTTTCTCCTTTGATTTCTCGTACGATGTTATTTATCATCCTTTCGAATGGGCTGGATCCTGTTGCTACAAGAGAATACGTATTTTTTGTTTCCTTCCGGTATATTTTAATAATACCATGCTTACTCTCAAATCTTGCAACAAGGGCAGGATGCTTCTCATACGTTTTCTTGAAACCTAGTAATTCTAATTTTGTTATGACAGAGTTTATTTCCTCTTCGTTTAAGTTTCTAAAGTTGATCAATTAAATCACCGATACACAAATTCCCGCATGAATGCGGGACTTGAATTATTATACCTTACTTTTTTTAAAAATAAAACTACCACTTTCGTTAATGAATAAAATGCAGTAAAGAATCAAATTATTTGATTAAACCTAGTTAATATTACATTTTGGAGAATATTATGCAAGATGGAGGGAGAAGCAACGAGACGGGTGATCGTAACAGTTATTGGGGATTCTGACACGCAAAATAAAGAGGAATTAGAATTTGCTGAGACTTTAGGAATAAAATTGGCACAGAAAGGCTTTTTAGTTCTGACCGGAGGCCGTGGTGGTGTGATGGAAGCTGTTTGTCATGGTGTCAAAAAAGCAGGAGGAATAACTATTGGTATAATTCCTGATGAAAAAGCGTCAGGAGCAAATCCATACGTAGATATTGTTATTCCAACGGGCCTAGGTTGGCTTAGGAATGTAATAAATGTTTTAGCAGCAAGTATTGTTATAGCTATAGGAGGTAAATCGGGAACTCTTAGTGAGATTGCATTCGCTTGGATGTACGGGAAGCCAATAATTGCAGTAAGCGGTTTTTCTGGCTGGTCGGAGAAACTAGCTGGAAAGAGACTGGATGATAGAAGAGAAGACATAATTTATTCTGCAAAATCGGTTGATGAAGTAATTAGAAAAATAGAAGAGATACTTCAAGAGTAACTATTTTTGTTCTTTATATACGTATGTGAACTTAATTTCGACTTTTTCCTGCGGTTTTAAATTCAAATTCCAAATGTATCTACCATGTTCAAAAGAATCTGGTTTGTGAGTTGCATTAATTATCTGTGGTTTAATTATACCTTCTGGAGGTAAGTCTTCAACTCTTAACTTTATTTCCTCTTTGCTCCAGTTCTTAATAAAAAGCGTTGTCTCGTATGCTTTCTTTATTCCTTGCCTTATCAACGCAGTAGTTTCTTTTACTAACTGCTGCTCTTTTCTCACGTTTAATCTGGAATCGATACCAATACTCAAATTACATGTACCATTTCTTGGTAGATCTTGAATCTTTAGGAGTCCAACAAATGTATCTTCTGCATATATCGCTAAATTTCCTGCTGGTAATTCTAAACCTGTAGTATTGTTTAATTTCACACGCTTGATTGGATATCTATCTTGTGTATTCCATAATGAGTAGAAATCAACTTTTATTGGTTTTGTAAATAAGGGTATATTCTTTATTTCCTTTCTCTTAATACTTATGTTTTCTACTATAAAATTCTGAACACCAATACCAGGCGGCCCTTTCAATTCGATTGCAGCAGGTCTCATGACAGGTACTGCTTTTTTCGGTGCTAAAAGTCCCCTAACTTTCGGAGGTGGTGGTTCTTGGACGTTTTTTCAAATTATTAAATTCGCTCTATAGTTAGAATCAACAACGATTGCATAGCATTAGGATCTATATCCTAAATTTGTATCTCAAAATTGCTTATTACTGAAAAAATGTATAGAAGAATATAATAGAAATTTTTTAGATAAAAATTTTAGATATCTATTTGCTTACGCTTTTTATATTCGATTATCAAAATCATTAAAAGACCTAAACTAATCCCGAAATATGCGACAAAATCATTAAATCCTCTGAGAATATCTGATCCATCCGGCATACCATCATCATCACTGTCACTATCTGTAGGATCCGTACCATGCTGGTACTCGCCAAGGTTGCTTAATCCATCGCCGTCAATGTCTCCATCGGAGTCGTTAACCAATGGGTCTAGACCGTACTGAATCTCCCAGCCATCTGGCATACCATCATCATCGCTATCACTATCTGTAGGATCCGTACCATATGTGTTAACTTCTACTCCATCAAGTAAACCATCATCATCGCTATCACTATCTGTAGGATCCGTACCATGCTGGTACTCGCCAAGGTTGCTTAATCCATCGCCGTCAATGTCTCCATCGGAGTCGTTAACCAGCGGGTCTAGACCGTACTGAATCTCCCAGCCATCCGGCATACCATCATTATCGGTATCCAGAACTGCAAAGTAGCATGTAACTGACGGTAAATCTACCGTAGGATTGTTTGTCGCCCATCCTGGAGAATGAATATAAACACTAGGCGAGTAAAACGCATCAGGACTGTAGCTATACATATTTAGCGAGCAATTCTGCATAACGACATAGGAAAAAGAAGCATCCTGCCAGCGGAAATACGCTGTAGCTGGATATCCCGAGAGGTCACTATTAAGCTTCGCTACAAATGCATCATCATATCCTGCACCGTAACTTTCTGTATTTCCCGTTACATAAATGTAACCTGAGGAATCTACCGCAATTCCATAGCTGCGATCGTAATCGTTTCCGCCAATGGTTTTGAACCAGAGCAGAGAACCAGAGGAATCAAGCTTCGCTACAAATGCATCGCCATTTCCTGCACCATAACTATATGTACCTCCCGTTACGTAAATGTAACCCGAGGAACCCATAACTATACTATTGCCCCAGTCATAATCGTTTCCGCCAATGGTTTTGAACCAGAGCAGAGAACCAGAGGAATCA
>JAGGXM010000097.1 GCA_021163045.1 Thermoproteota archaeon
ATAGAGAAATATATTCAACATCACGTATATATTTCTAGAAGTTAAAAATAGAGTCGTTCCTTAAAAGGATAGAAATAAATCTGAAGATAATGAGAGGCAAAATCAGCTATAAAAAGAGAATTCCCTATAGGATCATTAATTAAAAGATTAGCTGAGGGATACTTATTTGACTAAGAAAGATAACACGTAGCAGGGATATACTCAAGGATAAAAATAAGATAATAAACTTATCTCCTCAATAAAGTTTACCATAACACGAAGCTTTGTTAACATACTCTATTCTTATCCAATATCTGCAACAATTCCGTAAGATCAAATGACGCAATACCAACAAAAGAGTCAGCGGCACCATACGATATTATTACTTGATCATCAATCTTCGATGCTCCGCATGGAAAAACTACGTAAGGACGCTCACCATAAATTTCATACATCTCTTTAGGTTGCATAATATACTTTGGTGTAATTGCGGTTATCTTAAGATCTTTTTCTACTCTAACTAGGATTGCAAAGACTCTATAAATGAGCAGATTATTACAAACGCCATGTAGAAATAGAAGATACTCCCTATTTGAAATCTTTATTGGCGGAGTCCCCCAGCCAATTTTATGTTCAAAACTCGCTTCCTTAATAAAGACCTTGTTAGACTCCGATGGGATAGGGCAAAAAGTGGTCTTTTGTTTTAAGTTATCTTTTAGAATTCCATAGATTGCTGCATAAAAGGAATCACCAGCTTGTATTCTACTTAGTAAATAAATCCTATTCTCTATGGGTAATAAAACGGAGTTCTTTATAAAGCTAAGATCATTCATGATAGGGTCATCGAGTATAACATAGTTTTTTTTCTCCCAAGTGATACCATCAACGGATTTAGCAATTAGTGATGTTGTTTTCAGCTTACCCTTCGGTCGTTTTTTATCAAAGAACCATCGTGTTCTTCCTGTATAAATCATATAAGGAGTTTTGTTGACTAATTGCGCCCTTGGATCTTCTAGACCAAAAAAATCCATTAGATTACTTGGATATAATGTTAACTCGCATTCTAATTTCTTTTTTGCATTCAAGCCTACCAAAATATCATTTAATTCTAGATCTATTCGACCTATTGCATTTGAATACTTATAATAACCAAAAACGAGTCGAGGATATAATCTGAAAACATTTCCGAATACCAGAAAAGAGGGATTGAATATCTTGATCGGATTCTCCGGATAGTTTATCATCTTAATATCGGAGGCTTTAATGTATCCAAGCCTTTTTGCAATGTCTTCCGTTTCAAATCTTCTTATTCTGTTTATTTCCTCAATATCGCCACATTCTGGTAGCATACGCATCATCAAATTACTTCCTTTGCTATTTCATTATCTTATATATTAATAATAAATATAAGATGATGATAAGTATACTGTCTATCTGTTAAGGATATCTACGTGGTGTTAGTAGGGACATGATGTCAACTACGGATCTTAATGGAATAAGGATAAGGGAATATCAAGAGAAAGATCTGTCTAAAATAGAAAAACTTGCAAGAAACTCTTTTAATAACGATATGGATGTTTTCTGGGCTGTTAGGAATCTTAACAGAAGCGATAAAGTTTTTGTTGCGGAAATTAGGAATTCAATTATCGGTGTAGTTGAAATAGATATTATAAGATTATCCAATGGTATTCACAGCCAAATTGGTTATATCTTCGTCCATAGAATGTATTGGAGACAAGGTGTTGGAACTTTATTACTACAAACAGCATTAAGATACCTAGAAAAAAGGAATATCGCGGGTGTCTGGGCAGTAACTTCTCCAGAAAATATCGCTGCTAGAAGACTCTTCAGAAAGTTTAACTTTGTAGAATTTTCGGATAAGAAAGTTTTGAAGAGATTTTTAAGTTCTAGGGACATCAGAAAGCTACTAAGGGCACTCGTTTATTGGACAGGGGATATCATACTGTATCTCAAATTATGATCTGTTGAATTAAAAAAATAAGAAAAGGAAGGAAAATACTACTGAACACCCTGCTTATTTTGGTTTTTATTCTTGTCCTGTCCTGGATTTGATGTAGTAACTAGAGCTTTAATTGCCTCTCCTTTTTTCGATTTTAAGAAAACTTCAGACCACTTCTCAACAGCAGTATAAATTGTTCCGATTAGGCTGTTAAGAGCGCTACTAAAGTCTCCAGAAGATCCTACGAAAATAGCATTCTTGAACATTTCTTTCAAGTTTTTAACAACCTCTGGCAACTTCTGAACCATTTCATAAGCAATCAATTTATCCGTTATTGCTTTGTTTAATTCTTGAAGACCTTCGGCTCTTTTTGCTAATTTAATATATTCGGACTGAGCTTCTGCCTCTGCAATTTTAAGTTTAGACTCCTTTTCTGCCTCTGCGCGAATTACTTTCTCTACTTTTTCTGCTTCAGCTTTCGTTTTAGAAACTTCGATTTGCTTTTTAGCTAATGCGAGATCTCTTTCCTTTGCTTTGATACCCACGATTGTCTCCCTTTCGGTTTCTAATAATCCTACTTCCTGTTTGCTTTTCTGCTCTAAGCTTCCAGCTTTTCTCCACTGCTCCCAGAACATCTCTGCTTGCAGATTTGTCAATAACTCTCGATTAACGATATCTACTTCTCTTATTTCTACAGTCTCGATTTTTATACCCCAATCAGAAACTATAGCATCAAGTTCGGAGACGATTGCATTTACAATATTTTGTCGTTCCCTTAAGATATCTGTAAGGCTCATATTAGCACATGTTGTCCTAATAACAGATTCAGCGATATCCTTTAAAGTTCCGCTTATTTTCTCCCATTCTACACTACTGAACGTCTTCTCTGGATCGATAACTCGCCAAACTAGAAATCCCCTGACAACAACTTCCTGGTTTTCTCTACTTAAAACTTTTTCAGCTTCAAGATCTACTTTTTGTGCTGTTGTCGGAATTATAGTATAGCTGTCAATAATTGGTATAAGAAAGAATGCTCCACCAAGGCCTGCTTTCTTAACTTTTCCATTCCTAAAATGTATTACAAATACGTTGGTTCCAAACTTACGGTATCGGCTCCGTACTATCATGAGAAGCAGTATGAAAACAAGGAAGCCGGTCGCTATTATTATAGAAAGCGTGCCTGGGGACATATTTAAACCAAAAAATTGCATTTTATTTATTTACCTCCATATTATTATAATTTTTATCGATAAGAGCAAAACCTTCTCTCCACTCAACAACATAAACGATTTCTCCCCTCCTAAATTTTTTCTTAGGATCCCTTGACCTTGCAGGATACTTTATCGTGCCCATTGGAGTTCCTGTATCAATTTTTATTGTACCTCTATTTTCATCTACATCCAAAACAACGACAGCAGTTCTCCCTATAGCATATTCTGGTCTCCAGACATAAGTTCCGGTCTTAAAGAATTTCTTAAAGAACGTATTCAGGGAAAATATGGAGAAAATAGCAATACCGATCATCCCTACAATATTAAGATAAACATTTTTAGAAATGGAGAATAATGTCAATCCAGAACCACCATAAACTAAGAAGAAGGTTCCAACTAGCATAGAAAAAGGAGCACCTTGACTTACTTCATGAAATCCGGAATGATCGACTCCAAAATCTCCATGAAAATCAATCCCGTGAGCTACATCATGATCTACATGACTTATTTCAACATGATGATCTACTGATACCTCATGATCTACGCTTAATTCATGACTCGTATCATACTCAAAATGATGATCTACATCATGGCCATGAATGCCAGCAAGGATAGCAAAGACTACTGAGATTATTCCAGCAAAGAAGAAGCCCCAGCTAATGTCGATCCAAAGAGCCGGATCTAAATACCAAGGGATGGTCATATTATAATCCTTTTAAATACGTATTTCCAATAATATATTAAATAGCATTTATATTTAAACATTAACTATATAATGATGATTTTATTTGATAAAAATTTAAAAAATTCAGGATGCGAGTCAGATGCGAATCGACTTTAAACGAAATAAAGTCAAGCTGTCAATTACTACGGATATCCCAAAAGAAATTCTTGTTGAGTGTGATAACAGAATAAATTTCAGCCTGTTGAATCGTGGTATAAATATTCTACATGTTTCAATTAAGGTGTACTCACAGGATCAAGATCTAACTTTAAACACAAGTCCAGCATACTATCGTTGGATTGGCTCTGGTGAATCTGTACAGTTTATGGTTACTGTTAGATGTAATAAACAAGGCGATAAGAAATTCTTCTTACAGATCAATTTGAAAGATGAAGAGTATGAGGAGTACACCTTTGTAAAAGAGCTTAAAATCAAATCAGTAGTTTTCCCTAAACGTTAAGGATCATACGTAGTTATACAATAAAAAAGAATTTTAGGCAAATGCTGAAGCTAAGCTGAGAAATTATTTTGTTCAACTACTAAAAAATACAGCAAATCAAAATTCATTTTCCTTAACCAGAAACCTTAAAATTTTATCTGCCTTTTCCTCGATACGCTCTGTAGTTTCTTTAGTTTCCTTAGCCTGTTTATATGCTTTCCTAGGCATAGCCTGATTTCCAAGTATTTAACTTTGATAAGTATAGTTAAATATATTTTACCATTAATATCTAAAATAGTAAAATAGATTTTACAGGTATTTGCGATGAGAGAGGCTCTGCTTCAGTGGAATCCTTGGTGGCATGATCCAGATTGGCGGGAGGAATGGATAACTCGCGAATATTATCTAAATCAATGCCTTAATTTCATTAATAAGAAGATATTAGTACTATTTGGTATTAGGAGAGCAGGTAAAACATTTATAATGTATCAACTCATTCGGAAAATCCTCAACACAGGAGTTTCTGGAGCGAAAATAGTTTATATAAATTTAGAGGATGAGCGATATCCGTCCGATAGTAGCGCTTTGGATAAGATTCTAAACACATACTACGAGATCACTGGTGAAGCTAAGGGTTTCTACTTATTCGTTGATGAAATTCAACAGTTAGAGAACTGGGGAGGGTATCTACGAAGATTTACAGATTTGCGGAAGGATGTTAAAGTCATAATTTCAGGTTCGTCCTCAAGGTTACTGGAGCCCGAAATTGCTACTAAGCTCACTGGTAGAAGGATGGAAATACCTGTTTGGCCATTTAGTTTCAAAGAATATCTAAAAACAAAGGGTATAGATCTAGGCAGAGATCCATATATTCGATTCGGTGGCGAACAAGGTGCAGTTATTCATCATTTATTGAACTATATGAAATTCGGAGGATTTCCTGAAGTAGTACTAGAAAAATCTATTATGGGTAAATTAAAATATCTGAATTCCTACTTTAGTGATATCATAAACAAGGATATCGCAGAACGGCATACCGTTAACTTGAGAAAAATAAAAGATCTTACAAAATTCTTACTGGAAAATATAGGCAATCCTGTTAATATTACAAAGCTCGCAAAATACCTAGATATATCGAAACCTACTCTATATGACTATCTAAGCTACTTGGAAGAGGTCTTCATGATCTTCCTCGTAGACTTCTTTAGCTTCGGGAAAGAAAAAATGATTAGACCGAAGAAAATCTACGCAATTGATACTGGATTAAGAAACGCTGTGAGCAGAACCTCACGAGATATCGGTAGACAAGCCGAAAATCTGGTTTTCCTCCACTTAAAAAAATTTACTGATGAAATATACTACCTCAAAAATAAGGACAAAGAAATTGATTTCGTGGCCAAAATTAATGGCAAAATTTGGCTCATAGAATCAAAATGGGAGGTTAAAAAAACCGAAAAACTGGATCATCTAGACCTGACGGCAAAGGAATTTAACGCTTATAAACTAATCGTAACCAAAGATCGCTTAGGAAATAACATGATTCCACTCTGGCTTTTCCTACTCACAAAACCTAATGAATGGCTTAAATACTCTAAATTCTGAATCATTCTGTTTCTGGGTATCATTTTATAAGCATAGTTAAATATACTTTACTATTAGTATCTAAAGTAGTAAATTAAATTTCATCATATCTAAAATAAGAACAAGCCCTACTTCAATAAGATCCTTAACGATACAATCCAGATCCGGAGGAAATGGACTACTCAGGAATATTATTAGAAAAAATTTTGGTTTATAAGGGATTACTTTGGTAGATGAAAAATTTAATGAACTCGTGAACAAGATCCTTGAAGTGGGTGGCGATAAAGTTCTTTTTGTTATATTGTATGGAAGTCGTGCTGAAGGTTATGCTCGTTCTACCTCTGATTACGATATTGCAATCTATTATGAGGACATTAAAGAAGAGCGTTATAAATTCCTCTCTAAACTCTGGGGAAAAATAGGAGGAAATTATGATCTAAGAATCTTTCAGGATCTACCTTTAGTGCTCAAAAGCAAGATTCTTAAGAACGGAAAATTCCTATATATAAGGGACTTCAACAAACTTTTTAAAATCGCAAATGCTATACGGAAGGAGTACGAAGACTTTAGACCTAGATTACAGCTAATC
>JAGGXM010000086.1 GCA_021163045.1 Thermoproteota archaeon
CCGTCTAAGTCCTTCTTTTTCTTCTCTTATTTTACCGATTTTACGCAACGTTTGTATAACTTTATTTCGAACCTCTCTTATTGATGTCAAAGACTGATTTAATTTATCAATTTCTTCTTTTATACGCTGAACTTCGGCATGGAATTTATCTGCTTCCTTTTTTTTCTCCTCTCTAATCTTTATAAGTTCCGATAATTTTTCATCGATTTTCTTTCGTTCCTCAAAATATATAGCTAAAGATTTTTTTATAGCACCCAAACGAGTTCTATATTGTTCTAATTCGCGTTGAAGCTGAATCTGCTTTCTCCACTTTTCTTCTTTAGTCTTTAGTTCCTTTAGTGTGTTAGATAAACGCATAATTCTTTCTGTTAACCGTTTTTCTATAGGATCCGGTAATGTTTGCGTCTGAAGAACCCATTCTAACCTTTTAATTTCTCCCTCTAATTTTTTTGTTCTTCTATGATCATAACCTTTTAATTCTTTTTCTAGGAGGCTCATATTTTCCTGAATTTTACTTATCTCATCCTTTATCTCTTGAGCTTCCTTTCTTTTTTCGGTAATAAATTTTTGAAGCTCATTTCTTCGTTCCCGTAGCTGGCGTATAATTTGTGCAACTTCTTTAACTTTTTGATTTAATTCATCTCGCTTTGCTTTTTGATCCCTTAAATTAGATAGCATTTCTCTTCTTTTATCAAGAAGAACTTGAGTTAATACTCTTAATTCCTCGAATTTTCTAGATAATTCCTTAGAAATTGTCGAGAGATTCATATCTATTAGTTCCTCAATGTTTGAATTTATTGCCTTTGTAATTGTATCTGAGAGTCTCAGGGCATCCTCGATCCGTGCTATTTCTGTAGACATTTTCGTTCTTCGCCTCCACATGATTGGCTTTTTAAAATATGCTAATGTAAAATCCAGTAATTCGACATTATGATGCTTTTTTATATTTTTCTTTATTTATTGATGTCTTTAATTGTTGAAAAACCTATCAAAAATATTTTGTTTTTGAGATCATATATATCCGATTCCTTTAACAGTAATCTTAGATGGTTTATGTTCGCTACCTTTTTCTACGTTGAATCTAGCATTAAGAACTTTCTCCGCGACGTATATCGCCGTTAGTGTATGAAGTGAGATCTCCGATGAGGAAATTTCAGATATACCGTCTGCTAGCGCCATATATGGTATTAGTTGATCCGTATTATGAACATCTACAGCTCCACCGCCTTCTATCTGCTTAATTAATTCTATAGCCGCATTCTTTCCAACAGTTTCTGCTGGAATCCCCCTTTTACCCAATTCATCCCCGACTAATAGAGCATTTGTGTTTGTTTTTGCCCAGAGTACTATTCCAGATCCGGGACCTAAATGCGGATCTTTTTCCGGGGGATACCATTCTATACTTATTTCTAAGTTTTCATACCCATTTTGCATTAATACTTCAGATGCTGATTTTACCTGCCTTTCTGATACATGTTTTGGTAATTTTACGCAATGAGAAATTCCCAATATTTTCTCTATTGTTCCCTGTTCCATTAGTTTTATAGGCTTTAATGGTTTTTTTATAGGTTTAACTTCTAAGTAGACGATGCCCCCCCCTCTTGGGTAGTGCCCCCGTCGTTTTACCTCTATTTTTATATCGGCACTTAGTCTCCATAATAGTGGTATAAATACAAATTTAATAGTATCAATAGGTGGGGCAAAGGGTACATCTGTTCCCCCTTTTATTATTACTTGTGAATCTTTATCTGCAAAAAGCAAAGAAGGTAAAATGGCTTGAATTATTAAAGAAATGCTTCCTGCCGTTTTAGTATCTATTGTGAATTTCCCACCATAAATACCTTGCGGTTCGAAATAAACTTCTTTAGATCCAATAAATCCCCCTCTGATCTTTGCTTTTGTAATGACGGCAAGCGCCTCTAAGGCAGAAAGATGTTGTGGTCTTAGGCCTGGATTTTTTCTTTTTGCTCTTATATTTATTATTTTTACTGGTTTTTGAACAATAGCTGAGTAAGCCAACGCGGTTCTAAAAATTTGTCCTCCGCCCTCTCCAAAAGATCCATCTATTAGTATATAATCCTTCATATTTATCACAACACCTAATTTTCCCTGACATCTAGCTTTTATTACAGCAAATTATTTTAGTTTATATCCACAGTTAGGGCAGTACTGCTCCCAGCCCTCTAGCGAATATCCACAATTTGGACAGTACGTTCCTTCATATTCTGATCTTTTATGCCTAGAGCCCAGTATAGGAAAACTCACTATCGGTAAGAATGCTATGAAGAAATATATTGGCAATCCAAGCATCTGAAGAACAACAGTTATAATTATCGATAGTAGTATTGTTATAAAAAGAATTATCCAGCCAATTTTAAACATTAATTTCACCTCTATTGAATGTGCTTATTGCCAGGAATTACTATGAATATTTTTATTTACTCACATTTACTTAAAAATAAATCTAGTGATTTGCCTATCCGGTTCTAAATCAATGGTGTTCAAACTTGCATAAAGAATCTAGTGTTCCTATAGATAAAATTCATTTTTTGCCTAAGATTATTAGAAACGCACTAAAAAATTCGGGAATCGAATTTCTTAGATCTTTCCAACTAAAGGGAATACAAGCAGGTATTGATGGTGATAATTTAGTAATATCCGCACCTACCGGCTCTGGTAAGACGCTTATCGCTGAAATTATCGCCGTCTATAATGCAATTAAAGAGCACACTAAAAGTCTTTTTTTAGTTCCATATAAAGCCTTAGCTGAAGAGATGAAAAACACACTTTCTGGTAGATACCCTTTTGTCAAAATTGAGATTGCTACTGGTGATTATAAGGAGAAGCCTATCAATCTGCTAGGTGTAAATACCGATATTCTCATAGTGACCTATGAAAAAGCGGACATGATCAGAAGAGAGAAACCCCGTTGGCTTAAAGACGTAAAAGTAATAATTATTGATGAGATACATTTACTTGGTGAAGGAAGGCGTGGGGCTCTACTTGATGTTGTTGCTACAAAATTTAAATCTCTCAATAAGCAAATAATAACACTCTCTGCAACGATACCCAATGCTGATGAAATCGCTAATTGGCTCGATGCAAAGCTTATTTGGAGTAATTTCAGACCTGTGAAGCTTCTAGAGGGGATATATCTATCTAAAAAAAATAGGATTTATTTTTATGATTCTGAGTCTACTGAGTTTAAAAGAGATTTAACTTCTGGAAAGATTGCAATAAAGAATGAAATCATTGTTGAAAAAGATGATTCTCTTCGTCAATCCTTTTTAGAAGAATTTGTCACTGCAAAGGATCTCTTAGATATGAGAAAAAATATAGAGATTCTAAACGTTAATGTTTTCCGTAGAGACAATCTGAAAGAAGAGTTCGAGGAGGACGAATTATCTAAACAACTAATTGATTATTTTTACAGTAAACTAGGTAAAGGTAAAATTTTCTCGAAAAAAATTATTAAAGCAAAGCATAATAAGAGAGGCTTTCTTGGGTATATTATTGATCTAACTTATGATCTTCTTAAAAAATCTAAGAAATTCGGAACTAAATGGCAGGTACTAATTTTTCGAAAATCAAGAAGCCTTGCTCAGAAAACTGCTGTTGAAATAGCAAAATTTCTAGAAAAATCGGAACTTAGTAGTTTACTGTTTCCCGAAAGTAAAAACATCGCTAAAGAACTTACATCTGCGGTAGAGGAAACATCACCTTTGACGGAACTACTATCTTGGCTCCTAGAGAGAGGTGTTGCTTTTCATCATGCAGGTTTAACAAAAGAAGAAAGAAATATTGTTGAAACAGCTTTCTTAACCAGAAAAATTGGAGTTATTGTTGCTACACCTACGCTTGCTGCGGGTATAAATCTTCCTGCAAGGAGGGTTATTGTTGAACATATTACCTATGATCCTATGCTTGGTAGGTCTGAATTCATTTCTGTAGCGCAATTTAAACAAAGAGGAGGCCGTGCTGGAAGACCCGGATTAGATTCTATAGGCGAAGCGATTCTTATAGCAAGCAATGAGAGGGACCTTATAACTCTGTTTGATACATTCATTTTCGGAAAAGTACCTATTGTTACGTCCTATCTTGGATACGATTTTAGCGTTCTCAGAGAGCAAACTCTCGCTTTCATTGCCTCAGAAAAGAGAGATAAACCTACAATTCAAAGGCTTTTGAAATTCTTTAATGAGACATTTTTCTCGTGGAAACGATCGAAAGAGAGCTCAGATTCAGCGTACCTATTCTTAGACAATATAATAAAAAGCTTAACTGATTTGCTAAAGTGGGATTTTGTTAGAGCATATAATTCAAAAGGTAAACCAGTTAAGCATATTTCAGCAAATTTTAATGGACACTTTAGACCAACAAGAGTTGGTGAAAAAATATCTAAGTTGTATTTAGACCCTCTAAGTGCTGTTGAGCTGATAGATGGCCTTAGAAAAATTAAAGAAATTCTTCACCTTAAGAGCTTTACAGATAAAATTTTAGCTTCAGTAATATTTTATAGTATCAGTAAAACCCCAGATATCTCTAATTTAAAATACAAAGTATTGTATAAGTTACATAAATTTGCACAATTAATTAACAAAATTTCGTTTAATTTTTTGGATTTATTGAAATATATATACGAGGATACTTTTTTCATTGATCTTTTTGAAGCAATCCTTAATGGAGCGGATCTAAGCCTGAGCTTTGAGGAGGAAGAGGAACTTAGTTCCATTGGAATCATGATTATCCTATTTTTATGGATTAATAACGTACCAATGAAAGAGATCCTACAGCCAATAAGCCCAAGTTTTGGTGGTGGGGACTTATTAGAGCTAATTCGTGTTACAGAATGGCTTCTGTACTGTGCGAAGGAAATTGCTTTACCGCTAAAAATGGGATCCAAAGTAGTTAATTTAATTGATAATATTAGATTACGTGTTGCGTACGGTGTTGATAATTCGCTCCTTCCTCTAGTTAAAATTCCAGGTATCGGGAGATCTAGAGCTATGATACTAAAGAAGCATGGCTTCGATTCGATAGAAAAACTTTCCAAAGCAACAATAAAGGAACTAGTAAAAATACCAGGTATTGGCAGAACAATAGCCGAAAAAATTATTAGATTTACTAAGGGTCAGATAGCATGATCATTTATATACTGAGGGTGGGGGGCGGGTTTCGAACCCGCGACCTCGGGATCCACAGTCCCGCGCTCTACCGGCTGAGCTACCCCCACCATATGCTTATTACTATTTTTAAGCATAATCGCATTATACCCATAAACTTTTCTATTCCAGAATAATTAATAATTTAAATGGTTTTTTGGTAAAGATTGCTTTCTTTTTTATTCATTAACAGCTAAATAATTTACTAAGAATACTCTGTGTAAATCCAAATACTTAACAAAAGATTTGCCGATTTTAGCTTGTTGCTATTCTCATACATTGCTCTCTATTTAATTCTAAGAGATCATAGCTCCGTTGTTGTTTGACATTAAAGGCCTATTTGATTGGTCTATCCCTCAACGCTTTTTTTCGTTCCCTTGTAATATAGATTTTCGCCTAGAGCCATAAGAAAATGGGATCAAGATTTTATTATCTTCTGTTTTAGGTTCATGCCCTAATTTTTTAGCAATTTGGAGCCGCCGGCGGGATTTGAACCCGCGACCTCGGGATTTCCCGATTCGATTCAGATTACGAGTCCCGCGCTCTACCCAACTGAGCTACGGCGGCATCATAAGATTGATATATCTATTGAATAAATTATGTCATGAGATATATTACTCCATAAAGATAAAATTTTTACTATGTAAGATGAGCATAAGTATTTTATCGATCCTATCAACAAATTGGAATTTCATGTGAGGGCTAAGAAATGTCTATCAGCGAACACGAATTACGAAGAAAAATTTTAGAGGCTCTTAAGGAAGTACGGAGTAAATCCCCAGAGAGAAATTTCACAGAGGCTGTAGAATTACATATCGGCTTTAAGGATATTGATCTACGGAGGCCTGAAAACCGATTAAGATTTAATTTACTACTACCACATTATGTATCAAGTAAAGATAAAATTGGTGTTTTTGCTGACGATCCGCATATTCCTGCCTTGAGAGAACTAGCTGAAAAGTCGGAGGACAATATTACAATAATAGATAAAGTTCGCTTGGAGGAATTGAAATCCAACTTGAAATTAGCCAAAAAACTTGTAAGAAATCATCGAATTTTCCTTAGTAGCTCTACTTTTATGAGTAATATTGGTAAATTCTTTGGAAGAATGATAAAAATTCTCAACCCTAGAAACAAGATGCCTATCCCAATACCTATAAATGAAGACCCTGCAAAGGCAATAGAAAGTGCAAAAAGGACTCTACAAATTCGCTTACATAAAGTACCTGTGATAAATATTAAAGTAGGAGATATTAAGATGACTGACGAGGAGCTTGCAGAAAACATTGTTGCTGTACTAGAAGCTATAAAGAATAGAATGCCAAAGGGTTGGCGCAATATTAAAAGTATACATATAAAAACAACAATGGGGCCGCCAGTTAAAATATCATTAATGGCAAAACGAAAGAAAAAGATTGCTGCATAGGAGGAATAGTATGATGTCTACTAGAACATATATTCGAAAGAAGCCGATCCCAGAAACAAAAAAGGCGAGAGTCTCTAGAATCAAAGAGCTCTTAAAAAAATACGATAAGTTTATAGTAATTGACATAGCGGATATCCCCGCCAACTTGATGAAGGAGCTTAGAAAAAAGTTATGGGGCTTGGGTGAACTCATTGTCGTCAAAAATACGCTTTTAAGAAAGGCCCTCTTAAGTTTACCTAGATACAAGAAAAACATAAGCAAATTCGAACTGCATCTAAATAATATGCGAGCTTTATTTTTTACTAATAGAGACGTTTTTGAGGTCGCTTCGATAATCAATAGTATAAAGGAAAGATTACCCCCTAAGCCAGGTAAACCCGCTCCAGAGGATATCATAATCCCGAAAGGAAATACAGGGCTTCGTCCAGGTCCGGCGATGACAGATCTTAGAGTTGCTGGTTTACCAATAAGAATAATTGATGGAGAGATCTGGATTTTAAATAATCACAACTTAGTTCCAAAAGGGAAGAAAATTTCTGCTCAAGCAGCAAAAGTTATGGCAATCTTAGATATTTTACCCTTCGAAGTAGGACCGAAAGTGATAATGGCTTGGGATCGCAATCTAGTAATCCCCAGAAAGCTGCTACTCATGCCTCTTGAAGAATATAGTAGTTTAATATCGCGTGCATATGCTTCTGCTGTTAATATTGCTGTAGAAACCGCACTTCCAACCGTCGATACTATCGAGCAGATACTCATAAAAGCATATGCTTCTGCTGTTAATATTGCTGTAGAAACCGCACTTCCAACCGTCGATACTATCGAG
Organism: Thermoproteota archaeon; assembly: GCA_021163045.1. GTDB lineage: Archaea > Asgardarchaeota > Njordarchaeia > Njordarchaeales > Njordarchaeaceae > Njordarchaeum > Njordarchaeum guaymasense. The sequence goes on from JAGGXM010000086.1 coordinate 7,415, forward strand.
CAGATACTCATAAAAGCATATACTGTCTCCTATAATTTGATGCTTGAAGGAAGTAAATTGGAACCTAACTTAGTTACCGATGAGATCAAGTTCATGCTTGAATCTAGTAAAAAAGGAATTGAAGAAAAGGAAGAAAAGAAAGAGGAAAAGAAAGAAAAGAAAAAGGAAGAAAAGAAGGAGGAAGAAACGTTTACCGGACTCGCCGCTTTATTCGGCTAAAAAACGATAATTTTTTCTTTAAAAAATATACTCGAAATATACCTAGTTTGGAGGTGAAATTAAAATGACAAATATGTCCTACATATATGCTGCCTTAATACTTCATGAAGAAAATAAAGATATAACGCCAGAGAATATCGTATCTATACTTAAAGCTGCTGGTATTGAAAATGTAGATGAGGCTTTCGCAAGAGCCGTATCATCTGCCCTATCTAAAGTTGACATTGAAACTATTAAGAGTAAAGCCATACTAATGCCATCTCAGGCACCCACTCCCGTAGAACAAAAGCCAGAGAAGGAAGAAAAGAAAGAGGAAAAGAAAGAAAAGAAAAAGGAAGAAAAGAAGGAGGAAGAAACGTTTACCGGACTCGCCGCTTTATTCGGCTAA
>JAGGXM010000057.1 GCA_021163045.1 Thermoproteota archaeon
CCTTTATGATATTTTTATATAATTTTTAAAAAAAAAACGTTATGGATAAAAGAGGCTAAAAATTGGAGAATTGAAAGAATACAATATGATATAGCATATCCAATTAGCACTCTACTTGTTTACTCTATCCAGATACTTTCTGCCCTTAGTCTAGGGGAATATAGTTATCTAAACTTTGTATCTGTAATAATTGTTTATCTTATTTTGAATAATCTCGGTTCTAGAGCAACCTATAATCACATAACTGCGATCTCAATACTCCCTCTGATTCATTTTATTACTCAGAACATTTGTGAATTTTGTACAATATCATTATTTGCCGCATATGTGAGTATTCTTCTAATAAGGACGTTTCTAAAGTTCAAAAACTACCAAGAGTTAACATTTTATGATTTCTATCTTACAGTCCCTAGTGCTATATATACAGCAATCGTACTAGCTTCTTATGAACTAGCATATCTGCTTGTGTCAATCTTTATCCTAATATTAACGAATCTTATAGGGGGTCTACTATCTAATAGCCAGATACATCAAGCAATAAGTAGCTACATAATAATTGGTGTCTATTCGTTCATTGCACCCCAGGTTACCTTAATGGGAATTGACTCAACAATATTTATGTTTGCAATGGCATTTGCCCTTTATCTAGTATTTACCTACATAAGAAGAGACATGGATCTTTTCCAAGCGAATCTACTTGGATACCCTGTACTTGTCGTTATGGCATATAATACAGCATCGCTAGAAATTTGGTATTACTTCTCGCTAGCAATATTTGTAATTCTTTCTATAACACAAATTGTATTTAAGGGCGAAACTATAAAGATAGAACACCCATTCCGGCTTTTTACGGTCCCTATTTTCATAGTTACTTCCATGAGTATAAGCATAATGGGAATTAATGTCTTCTCGCTTATCCCATTAGCCTTCACATTTGGAGTATTAATATACTTGTCTAAATTAAAAATATTAAACAACGGAGAATCCATTCTTTTAATAATAATTTCAACAGGAATTATGTTCTCCCTTGCAGTAGGTTTATTTAACATCCCTATAGAGTACATTCTAGTCGCATTATACCTCCATACTGGAGTTCTGCATCTTACTGAGTGGATACCTTATTCTAGAAAGATCGCACATATAACATTCCCATACCAATTAGCAGTAGGATACTATTTCACCTTTTATGTCTATTGGTGGGCAGAAATTCTGGTGATTGCAACTATTGTTGCGATATCCGCAGTAATTGCAGTATTATCTGCTGACATTCTTTCAAATGTAAGTATAACAGTCTGTGCAACTTTAATAAGTTTAAATCTTTATGATTTTACTATAGCCTTAGTAGCGCTATACATTACCCTAGCAATGTTTACAATTTCAGGAATAAAGGGGGAACCAATTACGCCCCTGTTGCTTCTTGCACCTATGAGTTTACTGGTAGCTAGAGCTATTATATATCCTCTATATATGATTCCAATTGGGCTTGCTTTTATGATAACATCTGAGATAACAAGAAAGAGGCTTATGAAAAAAGTTTTTATTCAGATCCATCCAATAGGGGTTTATCTCATTGCTCTGGCAATAACCATGGTCTCTAGCTACTTAGCAATAGTAGATCTCTTATTTATTTCGTTATTATTCTCCGGTTCTATTGTTCTAGTGGCATGGATTATCGATTTCGTTTACGATGTTAAGAGCATGGGGTATTACGTTTTTATGGGTACACTAACATTGCTCGTAGTATTCACCGCATATTATCAGATAGGAATAGAAACAACAGTTCTTCTTACAGGTGTGGGTGTTTTTGATCTAGTATCAGGAATTATTTTAGAAAGAACATACCTTAGGAAAACAGGCATGTTCTCGATGATTGCGGCGGGAGTCAAAGGAGTTTTCGATACATTCTATTACCTAACTTTAGCAAATATATCGCTATATCTAAAGTTGGCTATTGGTTTTCTACTTTTGGGACTAATGTTCTTGTTCGTATCTTTCATTTACATTAGATTTTATCGGAGAGCTAAGCTTAAATAAAGTTCTATTTTTTAGGTGACAGTTTTAGGAACTATCTTCTTTGCTTTTTTATCACTTTTTCTAGCCATTTATGATATTTATCGAGCACATCTTCGGGTATAGGGATAACTACCTTAATACCTTTAACTCTTGTAAGCCTCTTATCGATCGTGAATATTGTATCAGTTCCTAAAGTTTTAGCAAGACTTACAAGATAACCATCCCAACCTTCTACCTTAAACTCTTTTGCAGAAAATAGTGCTTCAATCGCAGAATCAATAGATACAGCATCATAAAATACATCCCTAATTCTTAACGATAATGTCTCTATTAGTTCGTTAGCAGCGGCTTCTGGATGAATCTTTAGATACCGTGTCATTATATGGTACGCACCAATAAATGCTGTAACTGGAATTACAGCATGAATATCCTTAGTAAGTACCTTCTCAATAAAGTTAATAGCCTCTACTTTTGCAGGATTCTCGCAATGGCTTAGAACCAATAATCCCACATCAACTATTCCGTCAACCCTAACTTCGCTAAAGACCACTTTTCAAGCCCCCGAGATAAATCACTTTCCTCAATCTCTTCTTGGAATGTAAAACATTTTGGCGCTTTTTTTCTTAATTTATCCAGGCGTTTTTTTATATTCTCCGTTCCAGAAATAGATTTTCTAATAATAACATCGTTTCCTCGTATTATCCATTCTATGGTATCCCCAGTTTTTATACCAAGGAAATTTCTGATTTTACTTGGAACGACTGTCCTTCCTAGCTTATCTAATTTCGATCTTTCCATTTTCCACCCTTCCACCCAACCATGGTATATACCATGGTTTCTAAAATATTTAAATCTTTCAGATTCTCCTTGTATAAAAAGCAAGTAGATTGTATCAAGGAAATCTTAGAATGATTAATTGGAGATAAAGCGATAATACTCCTCCTTAG
>JAGGXM010000182.1 GCA_021163045.1 Thermoproteota archaeon
ATATTAAAAAATCCAATAGGAAGAAATATTAAGGTTATGGAATTGTTTGAATAATTTCCTGAAGAATCGCTAGTAATTTCTGACGAGAATCCTCCTTCGTTGCTACCATTCCAAATGTAGGCAAACCTATTTCTTCTTCGATTGTCGCTGGAGGTAATGCTGTTGGTAAATCTTGCTTATTTGCTATTGCCACATATCTTGCATATGGTGCAAGTTTCCTAATTTTTGGGAGTACTTCAATCTTAGTTTCTCTTATGTTCTCCTGAGTGCTATCTAATACAAGTATTACAATATCTGTAGCTTCACTAACGATATCCCATGTTTTTCGGTATCCCGGCTGCCCGGCTACGCTAAATAGAGAAATCCCAAAAGCACCTAATGAGAACTCTAATTTTTCAACATCAGCCAGTAGTGTAGGTTTATAATCACGTGTAATAATGCCTTTTGCAAGAAGATTTATCATCGTGGTTTTACCTACACCTCCAGAACCCACAAAAGTAATCTTTACAGGAATTCTTTTAATCTGCTTTTCTAGAAATTCCTCCAGTTTTTCCTGTTTTTCTGTATTGCTCAAGCTCTCAGGAGTTATATTGTCCCCAAAATGATCCTTTAGTATCTTCCAGACGCCTCTTAGAAAGCCCTCGATTTCTTCTTCTTTGTTAGTTCTATCTGCTAAGACAGATATTGTATAGTCCGGCTCAAGCATGATTCCAATTCTATACCTTCCAATGGTTATGTGTTCTAAGTTTTTAATCAGATGTTCTTTAACATCAAGGATTGTTCGCATAGCAGCAACATAACTTAGGTCAAAGCGGGCAAAATTTGTATAAAATAAAGGATTATCATAAAAATCATAAATTGAAACAGCTCTGATCATTTTTAACACCTTCATTTAAATTTCTAATCCGAAATTTCTCAAGGCCCCTAATTTTTTCTCATCCAAATTTGCATTCATGATGAGTGGTTGTATGTCAGGATCCATTGAATGTGCTACTGATAGACCATATGCGATCTCTCTAATAATGATCTCATTAGACTCCTCAGAGAGGAGATTGATTAGTACAGATGCAATTTTTCTGGCTTTATCAGGTCGTTCTTTTATTATATGTGTAAGTAGTCTTATAAACTCTATTAAAGGAGTTTCAACATACATATAATACTCCTCTGACGCGGATTCGTATCCACCAGTTTCTCTTTCTAACTCCTTTATTGTTCGTAGGAAAACGAAGATATCATCCACTCTGTCAGCCACGTGTTGCGGGTATCTAAGAGAGAGTAAACTAATATAGTTTATAGCCACTTTATAGATGTAAGGATCAACAAGTGCTTCTATTAGAATATTAAAGAGTTCCTCTTTATCTTCAATCCCATGACTTCGAAGGATCTCTCCTACAGCTCTTACGATAGAATCCTTTATACCCCAGTTAGTAGAGCGTCGCCAAAGGTCTACAAGAAGCCAAGAATTATTCCATAAAATATCGCCAAAAATCTTTGAAAGATCCTCTAGAATTTCTGCAGCTCGTGTTTTAACAAAATCGGATTCCTCAGGACGCCCCATAAGATCTATTAATGTTATGATAAAATCTTCAGCTAAGGCTCTATTTATTTTGACTAATGTGGGAATAAGGTTCAGAACTTCAGCTTTTATTTTTTCGCTGAGCTGGGTCTCTCTGATCAGATGAATGAAGGCTTCTGTAACGTCCCCAACGATATCAGAGATCATTAATGCTAGTCGGTATAAAGTGTTTGCTGTGGTAAGTCCTAGGTCTTCATCTTCTGTGGCATCAAACAAAATATCTGTAAGTTTGCGTGTTAAAGGAATTACATAATGAGCTGATGCCCATACGGGAATCGAAATTGCTTCGATAACATTCTTTCTTACAAAAAGATCGTCCTCGGTATCTAGAACCTCTAAGAAAATATCTGTTAACCGCATTTGTAATGATGCAAAATCCTTCCTACGTACTAATTTTGCTAGGGAGATTGCGGCATATAATCGGAACTTGGGATCCCTATGAGATAACAATATTGATGTGAGCTCGGTAAATAATTTCTCTACTAAGTCTTTGTATTTGGCGGGTATTGATAATGCAGAAAGTAATCTTACTGTTAACAAGTTATTTCGGATATCAAGCTTTGAGATAACCTCTTCCAGAAAACTCTTAATCACGAAGAAGTTTCTTTTACCGACTTTAGATAAGGTTTCTAATGCAGCTTCTTTTAGGCTCATATCAACGGTTTCGTCAAACAAAAGCTTTCTTAATATGTCCGAAAAATCCCTTATTGCAAACGGTAGATTCCAAGCAACATTTCCTAATAGATTTAAAGCTTTTATCTTTGCATCTATAGAATAATCTCCTTTTAGTATTTTGGCTAAAAGATCCTTTAATTTAAATATGGTTTCTGGAACGCTTTTTGTTGCTAGGATAAGGAGATCCAAGATCTCTGTAAGAATTTCCTGTTCTATGTATGGATATTTCTCTATAGTATCGAGTACATAGTCGATAATATTGCTTGATTTCTGAGGTATAATTAAGGTCAATTCCCCAAGTACACTCGTAAGCTGTTTTAAAATAGGCAATTCATCTGGGTCATTTGTAATAATTTGGCAAAGTTTATTAAACGTTCGAAGGACACCAATTAGTCCATGAGTAAGAACCGTATTATCAAAGCTGACAATTTTCCGCAATTCTTCCTCTCGCTCGTCTAAAGGTAGAGTTTTATCTAAAGCCTTTTGTAGAATTTCGTTTAATGATGACATTTTTTAATAACCTCGATAGCTATTGTTTTTGAATCCAGTAGTAATTCATCAGATATGTATGACTGATTAATTTATTTTAATTAATTATAAAAGATAATAGATATATAAAACATAAGCAATAGAAAAACATCGGGCGATGATGAAGGAGGTGATCGCGGATGTTGATGACGAGTCCTTTAAGTACAGAGCCGCAAGTTAAAATTTTTGAGGTGAAGATTCGATGATGCAAGCAATATTTATTATAGATTCCTCAGGGGTTCCTATTCATACATGGAAAAACAGGGACGCCCCAAAGGATCTTTTTAAAATGAAAGAGGAATCACTGATTTCTGGTTTTGTATCCGCACTAATTAATTTTGGTCAAGAGACTTTTGCGGCACCACAAAGAATAGACTTCAACGGGTATGCATTAACCTTCTATACAGTAAAATATAAGGAAGGATTATATTGGATTGCAGCGATCTCAGATAGCATTGATCCTAGAAATGCAACTGGTATAACTTTAAAGAAACTGGCAGATGAATTACGACCGCTAATAAGTGAGCTTCTTAAAGATTCAGGATTTGTTTATGATGAAAAAGGATTTGGTAAAAAGATTAACCAGAAAATTAATGAAATTCTGAAGAAACAGATTCGATTTCTACCAAATTTAAGATCAGAAACGCTAGATTCAGCACTATTATCTACAATATTCGGAACTATTTCGGCCTATTTCCTCTTACAACTCAACCAGTATATTAACGAAATCATGGGAATAAATGATGTATTTATAAGTTTTGGGATTTTTGCGATAATGATTGGAATTTCGGGAATAATCTCCGGATTTATTGCAGGAACGCCATTAGGTGGATTTCTAGGAGGATATCTTAGTCTATTTTTAGGATTAATTCTTTTTAACATAGAACAACCCTTGGAAAAATTGTTAGGTAATCTCTTAGTTGCTGGCATAACATATAATTTACTCGCGGGATTTACGGGATTTCTTATGGGATTCTTCTATCATAATAGAAAATTATTATTATTAAAGAGAAGAAAGGCGGAGGAAGAACTATTACCGGAAGAACCGATAGAGGAAGGAAAAGAGGAAATAAGTAAAGAGGAGCTAGATAGCTTATCTGATTTGGAGAATATGCTTGATAAAGGATGACGTGTAATACAAAAATAGCAACAATTATATTTTTAACATCTTTACATACGTGTTGTTAGTAGATTCAATAGCAACAGAATTAGGAGGATAGAAAATATGGCTGAAACTAGAACAGAGCGACCAAGAAGAATGACTAGGAGAAGACCGGCAAGAAGAATACAAAGAGTAAGAAGAATGCGTATCTCGTTACGGGTTATGGGAATGGATCACCGTAAGATTGAGAATTTCTCTAATGCTATTGTTGAAGCATTAAAATCTAGAGGGGCAAAAGTCTCTGGTCCAATTAGATTACCAACACGAAGAATGAATCTTTCAGTTCGAAAATCTCCGTGTGGCGAGGGTACACCTACCTATGACTTTTACATATTGAATATCCATAAGCGACTAATAATTGCGGAGTTATCTTCAAAGGACTTGGTATATTTGGTTAGTGTCCCAGTACCCCCGAATATGTGGACAGAAATTAGGATCTCCTGAAGCTTCGAACGGAGTATCACTTATGTTTCTTTTAAGGGGCCTAACACAATTAAATACTTATTTATCTAATACAAAGAGATTCAAATTAGTCTGTTTCATAACAGGAACTTGCCTACCTTGCGAAGATCTTATCAGAGAATTAGAAAAGTTAGAAAGAGAAATCTCGAATAAAATGACATTCTTCTTAGTTAATATCGAAGAGAACATCAGCGAAGCCGAGAAGTTTGGTATACCAGGTGTTCCTTATACCCAAATATACGATGAAGAAAATAACAAAGTATGTGAAGTTTTAGGGATCAATTTGCAGGATTTACTATCCTGTATTAAAAAGCTTACGAGCTAAAATTTTGTATTTATTTAAGATATTTTTCGAGAAGGCGTCAATTATGTTTGAGTTGTTCTTTGCAACAGGAAATAAACATAAGATCCTAGAAATAAATGAGATACTTAAGGAGTCTGGATTAGATATTAAACTAGTTCCTATTCGTGGAAATAAGATAGAAATTCAAGCAGAAACACTTGAAGAAATTGTTTCATATGCCTTAAAACAACTTAAGAAAAAAGGAGTTAATTATGTGATCGTAGAAGATGCTGGGTTATTTATTAATTATTTCAAGGGTTTTCCGGGGCCATATTCACATTATGTCTACAAGAAAATCGGTAACAAGGGTATTTTAAAGCTGATGGATGGGATAAAAGATAGAAGTGCCTACTTTAAGTCGGTGATTGGACTGATAATTAATGGAAATTTCAAGCTTTTTTCAGGAGTCGCGAAGGGGAAAATTGCAAATGAAATACGAGGAAGATACGGCTTTGGGTTTGATCCTATATTTATTCCAGAGGGTTATAGTAAAACATTTGGGGAACTGCAGGTCTCTATGAAAAACAGACTTTCACATAGGGGTAAGTCCGCAAGGAAGCTAGCGGAATATCTTCGTCATTTTTTTGTTTAAAAATAGAGAGGAAAGCTTAGGATTTCTTTCTTGAGAATCTCTTAGCTAGTCCATATCCTACAAAAATTATAATGATTCCGGACATTATTGCTATTATGACGAAAACGGATGGGGGGATCTCTATACTTGGTAAGATCCTAATTTTTACATGCTCGAAAACATTTACTGTATCCTCCTCAGTAAAGATTAGAATTCTAAAGTAAGCAGATACATTGTACTCTCCTGGTGCAAAGCTTGAAAGTGAGATCCACAATTCAACAGTAAGACCTTTTCCTGGCTCTAGATTATAAGATAACGTTTTATTTATAGTAAGCAATGGCTTAACTTCCGTTCGAGGCGATTTGCTTGGATAAAAAGCCACATGAAAAGCTATGATATTGAAGGCAAAAGACTCATTATTTACCATCGTGGCTACTACGTGCATTAGCTGATCCTGTTTATAGCTGGATTCCAGAGCCTGTGCTGCAACTGTTTCTCCCTTAACATTTATCATGTTAAGGGCCGGAGGCACTGTTATAAGTATTAGTAATGCAAGAGCAAAGTATTCTTTCTTCAAGTTTATCACCAAATCACATACAGATCTTCCGCTTGGATGGTTAAAAGATTATAGATAATATTAAGTATTTTGCTCAGTTAATGGTATTCCTTTATAAACTACCAAATTTTATAAATATGTTTAAAACACTTCTATGCAGTTAAATGTATTCGTATCGTAAAGTAAATCTTAGAAGAAGCGGTGATCATTTTGGCCGAAGCAGAACCTACAAAAAAAGAAGTTGAGTTAGAGCAGATAATAATAAGATCCTACCCTAAAGCAATAATACTACTACCAACAGGCGTACTAGCAATATTATTTGGGATTATCGAGGCCATTTTCGGCGAATCGAATTGGCTAGGTCTCTTTTTCCTTGCAGTATTCTTGTTTAATATATTTATATTATCCTTTGAATTTTCAGAGGCAAAAACTTTTGGTTTCTTTGCAATTATCGTCATACTTATTCTTCTATACATACTTGCTGGACAAATGGGTTGGATTTCCTCTGGATCTTTCCTTGGTTTTATCGGCGCATTAGATACAAGACTTTCAGAAGATGCCTTCTTTGCCATGGGCATAGGGATCCTATTTGTAGTTTTTCTAATTTGGCTAAGTAGAAGATGGGACTACTGGATAATTGAGCCAAATCAGATTACACATAAAAAGGGAATCTTTGGAGGCATGGATAGATATCCTACAGCGGGTTTAAAATATAGTATAGACATAAGTGATGTCTTTGAACATTTGCTATTCAAGAGTGGAAAACTTACTATATATTTCCCACAGGAAAAACTTATGATACCTCTAACACTAGTACCTAATATTAAAAAAGTCGAACATCAGATTAGGCAACTGTTAGGTATAGTAGAAATCGAGGTTGAGGAATAAAATGTCACAAATATCTCCACTTTACATAGTAGAGACCTACATGTACATAGTAGCAATAATAATTATTTTTATGATTCTCTTATATCACTTCTATTCGCAAGGAAAGCTTTCTGGACCAGAAAAAGAGAAGAAAAAAAAGGAATAGTACAGAAT
>JAGGXM010000001.1 GCA_021163045.1 Thermoproteota archaeon
CTTTTAGATTCAAGAGAGATTTAATCTTTAAACCGTTCCTCAAGCCAGACATTCCCTCTCTTATGGTAATTGCGTTCCCCCAATATCCAGATCTATATTTTTTAGTAAAAATTGATTATTTCTGAATTAATTATATGGTGATCGCAATAAATGAGAGCAAAATTCCTCTAGGATAATCTGTAATCGATTACTTTATAAGTTACTCTGCCCTTGGTATATCAAAAGTTAATATCAGGCAATGGAAGCTAAAAATAGGGGACCTAGTAAGGAAGAAATTAATCCTTGGATACTCCGACTTGGTTCGTTTGATTGATACAGAATATATTGCGGATTTTCATTGCGTTACCAGCTGATCAGTTCGTAATGTTAAGTGGCGGGGTATAAATATTAGAAGATTAGCTCAAATGACGGAGATAAAACCAGAGGTAAAATGGCTCTTTGTAAAATGTTTAGTGGATATACAACAATAATACCGATTGAGGACATCCTAAACCCACAATCTATTGTTGTATTAGAAATAGATAATCTTCCACCAAAGCCGGGGATGGGGTTCCCAGCAAGACTTTTTGTGCCTCATTTATATGGATGGAAATCTGCTAAATGGCTATCAGAATTTATTCGCATAATATAAGTTTAAGTTGATATTTTTTAGTGATTAAATATCGATTCATGTATATAACATTATGGAAGGGATTTAAATGCTCTTAGGATTTATAGGTCTAGGCAGAATGGGCTGGCCAATGGCTCATCATATTTACGAAAACATCCAGAGTAAGAAAATATTCTTAGGAAGCGAAATCATAGATACCATTAGCGTATATGATGTCGATAAAAAGTTACAGAAAGCTTTCGCAGAGAAGCACCCAAAATGTATTGTTGCAGAAAACTTAAGAGAATTAAGCAGAAAAGCCTCAATTATATGGTTAATGATCCCAAGTAAGTATGTCTATGAGACAGTGACTCAGGAGATTTCTCCTTTTATGAGTAGAGGATTTATTATTGATGGAGGAAATTCGGATCCTCGTGTTTCAATCAAATTATATAATTCTTTGAAAGAAAGAAACATTAAATTCATCGATGTAGGATGTAGTGGAGGTCCTCCTAAAGCGCGAGAGGCCGATCTAGCTCTTATGGTAGGTGGGGATCCTCAGGATTATCGTATGATTGAAAGTTTGCTTAAAATTCTAGGAAATCCGATCTATGTAGGCCCTTCCGGTTGTGGGCATTTAGTGAAAATGTTACATAATGTGCTGGAGTATATTATAATGGGTGGAATTGGCGAGATATATGCATTATTAAATATTCTACCTCAGAAATTAATTGGAAAAAGTATCAATGTTAAAAACGCTTTAAAAGCGATAAATAATGGTTTGGCCGGTTCTCGTCTTCTTCAACTTACTATAGAGATCCTTGAAGATGATATCGATCTCTCGAAAGTAGTTCCCTACGTTTCTGGAGGAACACAGGCTGTTTGGACATTAGAAATGGCTAAGGGTATACCTACAATTTTTACAGACCTGGCTTTACTTCAGCGCAAGGTATCCAGAAATGAAGATTATTCCAAGGAACTAGACAAACTTATAAAGGATATTGAGAAACTTAAGACCATTAGGGAAAATCCAGATGGTAGATTTGAAATTCAATCGTTATTAAGGGGAAAATTCGGTGGGCATAAAGTATATTATAAACTAGAGTGATCTCCTGAAACTTATTATTATAAAAAATTGTAAAGATTTAATTGCAACATATTAAAAATATGCTGGGGAAACAAATGGTAATCAAAGAAGACCTTTCACTTCGAAATAAATTTGAAATTTTTAAGGATAGATCAGATGCGGGTCAGAAACTAGCAGTTTTCCTTAAGAGATATTTAGGTAACGAGAAAGATCTTGTTGTTTTAGCAATCCCTCGTGGGGGAATTCCTGTTGGCTGTATAATAGCGAAAGAATTAAACGCGGATTTTGATATTGTCGTTGTCAGAAAAATTCCTATACCTTGGGATCCCGAGGCAGGATTTGGAGCCGTAACACCAGATGGAGAAACTTTAATGGACGAAAATCTCGCTAGGGGATACCTGAGGCTCGATGCAGCCACAATTCGAAATCTTGTGAGTGACGTTTTACGAGAAATTAAGAGAAGAGAAGTGCTCTACAGAGGAAGCAATAAACCTATTAGTTTGAGAGATAAGAAAATAATAATTATCGATGATGGTTTAGCAACGGGCTATACTATGTTCGCAGCGATTAATTATGTAAGAAAACAGATGCCGAAGGAGATCATGGTAGCAGTACCAACCGCCTCTGAGAGATCTATATACTTTATAGATAAACACGTAAATATGGTATTCTGTTTGAATATTAGATCTGGAATTCCTTATTTTGCAGTAGCAGATGCCTATGTTAACTGGCGAGATTTAACTGATAATGATGTCTTAAATTTCTTAAGAAAGAAGAAATGTTTTAATAGAGGATTCTTATAGCTTTTCTTTCTGCGGGATTCTCCCAACAATTCTGTTAGGAATCTTATTAATAC